>NZ_DAMBSA010000249.1:0-7068 GCF_032054795.1 Pantoea sp. CTOTU49201 | reverse complement strand
GTCCAGCGCATCGAAATCGCAGTGTGGCGCAATCATGCCGAAGGTGCGCCGCTGGCGCGCCTGTATAGCTGGGTCACGCAATGAATCCCCAACGCGGCTTTACGCTGCTGGAGATGTTACTGGCGCTGGCGATCTTTGCGCTGCTCAGTCTGGCAGGCTATCAGCTGTTGCAGGGTAGCCTGCGCGCACAACAACAATCACAGCAACATACGCAACAGTTGAGTGAGTTGAATCGCCTGTTTGCATTACTGGAACAGGATCTGAAACAAGCGCTGATTCTGCCCAATGCCGTCATTCGGCAACAACCGGCTTTTGTTGCGCAGCAGAAAGCGACGCTGCTGCAATTCACCCGCCGCAATTGGCTGAATCCAAAGGGAGATGCGCGCGCCACTTTGCAGCAGGTTCGCTGGGATTTAAGCCAGCAAACCTTATCGCGTCAACGCATGGACGATGGCCTTACCCTCACCTTTCCCGCCATTCAGCAAATGACTCTGCGCTTCTATTCGTCGGGGCGCTGGCAAGATCGCTGGACCTCACAATTTAGCCTGCCACAGGCGATTGAAATTACGCTGACCACGGCGCGTTGGGGTGAGATTACGCGTGTGCTGTTAGTCGGAAATGCCCAGTGACGGCGCAGCGTGGCATGGCATTAATTACGGTTCTGCTGATCATTGCGCTGATGGCGTTACTAGCGGTAGCGGGCCAGCGTCACTGGGTGCAGGCATTAACGCGCACCGCCAGCCAGCAGTATCAACAGCAGGCGCATTGGACGCTGCGCGGCGCCGAAACCTGGCTGCTCAATCAAGGTGGGAAGCCGCTGGATGAGCGCGTGCAACAGCTGCGACTGGATGAGCAAGTGGTCAACTATCGCTGGCGCGATCGGCAACGCTGCTTCAACCTTAATGCGTTGGGTCAAAACGGTAGAATTGACAAGGACGGCGTGTTTCACCGCACTGCGGCACAACGTGTTTTTGCCCACTTAGTGCGGCAACAAGGTTTGGATGACGCGGCGATCGGCACTCTGCTTGCGCAGATTCACACTCAACTCAATGCCAACGACAACAAACAGTGGCCTTTGCTGGCCGATAAAACCGAGATTCGCCATTTAGCCTTGTTAGCCGAACCGCGCTGGTCAAACCTCGCGCCACTGCTTTGTGCCTTACCGACCAGCGAACTCAAAATTAACCTTAACGCGTTGCAGGCGAGACAGGCATCACTGTTGATGGCGCTGCTCGAGGGGGAAAAAGATCGCTCACAGATCGTGTCTCTACTGCAAAACCAACCCGAGCGCGGCTGGCCAACGCTGGATGCGTTTATCAGCGCCTTACCCGGCGGCGCGGGATCGGCCGTTAGCACCTTGCAAAGTATCGCCGTGCTGAAAGCCAGCATTGGGAGCTGCTGCTGTGGCTGGCCGACGATCAGCAGTTTGCTGCCATTCGCAGTCAGTGGGTACGCCATGAAGACCGTTTTACCCTGCATCACCGACAATATGGATTAAGTGAAGCGCCATGAAATTTCTCAACAAACGCCCAAAAGGCTGGCTGGTTATTCTGCAGCACGCGCAAGGATGGCGTTGGTGCCGCCAGCAGGTCGGCCAACGCCCGCAACAGGGCGAAACCCTGGCAGACGTACCTGCATCCGATGATATCGACACGATTCTGCTGATCGCCGCCGAGCACGTAACACTCGCCAGGGTCACGCTGCCAAATGCCAATAGGCAATCACTGAGCTGGCAACTTGAGCCGCTGCTGAGTGAAGAGATGGATAATCTGCACATTGTCAGTGTGGAGCGACACGGCGATGAGCATCTTATGGCTGCCATCAACCGCGACGAGCTGCAGCAGATGCTACAAACGCTGAGCGATCATGGCATTGTGCCGCAACGTGTAATGCCCGCGACGCTGGCGCTGGAAGCCGGGACACGCTTGTACTTTGATGATCAATGGCTGCTGAGACTGGAGGATGGAACCGGCTTGTCGCTGCCGAACGATGCGCTGACACAGTTTCCCTCTCTATCGGCACTAACGCCGCTCGAGGGCGATAGCCTGTTACGTCTGGCACAAGGTGCTCGCGACTGTCGTACCTCGCTGCTGCACGGCGAATTTGCGCGTCGTCCAGCGCTGCGTTTCCCCCTTTTAGCATTAGGTACCGCAATTATGCTGTGTTGGCTGAGCGTCATCTTTCCCCCTTTATGGCAAGGCTGGCAGGCGCAACAGGCGGTAACGCAGCTGAACCAACAATTACTCACGCGCTATCAGCACTACTTTCCTGCTGAATCACCTGAACTGGTGCGCCGCGCGTTTAGTCGTAAGGCAGCGCAGCCGGCTGAGTTGTCCGCCAATCCAGGTTTGCTTGCCCTGCTACAAAACGCTTCGAGCCTGCTCGGAAAACTGCATGAAAACCCACTGCAAACGCTGGCGTGGGATGGTACGACGCAACAATTACAGTTAACGTTTCGCGATGCGCTGCCTTCCGCCGTCAGTAATGACGCGCCTGAAGGTATAGAGGTGGTTGTGAAGGAGACACAATTAATGCTGAGCAGGAAATCATGATCTTTTTATCAGGATGGTGGCAAACCCGTCAGCCGCGTGAACGCGGATTGCTGTTGCTGGCAATGTTGATCGGCATAGGATTGTTGCTGCAACTGAGCTGGCAGCAAGCCGATGAATATCGTGCACGCAGCCTGCAGGCCTTTGCACGCGAACAGCAAGCGTTACAGCTGCTGCCGACGTGGGAAGCCGCATTGCAAAACTACCGTCCATCGGGTGAAGCGTCCTCAACAGTAGCGCTCAATGCACTGGCGCAGCAGCAGGGTTTGGCGCTGGAGGTGGAAGCACATCAACATCGCTGGCAATTGAAGCAGGCAGTCACGCTCTCCTTCCCGGTTTTATTGCAGTGGCTAAGTGAACTCGATGTTCGCTGGGGCATTGAGGTCAGTGAGTTGAAGATGCAACGCGACAAGCAGCATGTCCGGCTCACACACCTGGAGCTAAAGCATGCTGAATGATGCGTTGATGCTTTTATTGGGCAGCCTGTTCGCGCTCTCCGTCGGCAGCTTCCTTAACGTCGTGGTTTATCGATTGCCACTGATGATTCTGCAGCCAGAGCAAAAGTTGAGTCTGGCACTGCCGCGATCGCATTGCCCGCATTGTCACAACGCGCTACGCAAGCGCGACAATATTCCGTTGCTTAGCTGGCTGGCGCTGCGTGGTCGCTGTCACCACTGTGCCCATCCGATCAGCGTGCGCTATCCCGCAACGGAACTGGCGACGTTAATCCTAAGCCTGTTTCTAGCCTGGCTACTGCCGTGGGATACGACCTTGCTGGCAGCGCTGCTGCTGTGCTGGATGTTGCTGGCGCTGACGCTGATTGATATTGAGCACCAGCTGCTGCCCGATGCGCTGACGCTATCACTCTTGTGGCTGGGCTTAGTGCTACAGGCACTTGCGTGGCTGCCGGGCTCATTAAATGATGCGGTGTTGGGAGCGGCGATCGGCTATCTGGCATTGTGGCTGCTCGCCACCGGTTATCGTTACTGGCGCGGAATTGATGCTTTAGGACTGGGCGATGTAAAATTGCTGGCAGCGTTAGGTGCCTGGTTGGGCTGGCAAATGCTACCGACAGTTTTATTAATTGCCGCAGGTGGCGGCATCCTCACGGTTATTCTGCGCGCGCTGCTGTTTAAGCGCCCTTTGCACCAGCCGTTGCCGTTCGGCCCGATGCTGGCGTTTGCCGGGGCGTTAATGTTTGTTTATCCGTTGGTTTAATTGAAATGGGTCGCCTTAAATGGTGACCCTACAATGGATTGGTGCGTTTTTCGTAGGGTGCGCATTTATACGCACCAGGCAAACTGACAACATTCACCCTCTCATCTGATTCAAAAACGGCGCTATCGCCACATTCAACGCTGCGCATTTCTGCGCGTTAGTTTGATTATCTCTCGTCAACGCATCGTATCGTTGGTTAATCGCGTTGTTCAGCATTTGCGCTTGAATCTGCGCGGTATTCCAGTCACGCTTTGTGGCCTGGTTCAGTGCGCCACGCATTAATGTCTGCTGGTCAGGAATATCGCTGCGCTGGCAATAATCGCGCGTCCAATTGCTTCCCGCGACCAGCGCGGATATCTGATTTAACTGCTGTGGTTGTAATGCTGCTGCCGGCGGATGCTGTTGGCAACCACTCAACGTCGCAGCCATAAAAATTAATACGCAAGCGCGTGTACGGTTATTCATTATCAATCCGAAAAAGGTCAATTAACTGCACTAATTTTAACCAGTTAGCATTTTTTATTATAGCGTCAATAAGGTTGTTTAAGGCCTTTAAGAAGTTAGAGGCGTTTATTAAGGAGGATGTTAATCAAAGGCTAAATAATATTTTTTTGACGTTAATACTTCTAATGTCCTTTAAGTCTGCATCTGCCAACAAATTTCTTATCCTGCTGCTGCCTGTGAAATACAGGTCAGGAAATAACGGGCGCCCTACACGCCCACTTAAACCTTTGGATAAGGGAATAAATGATGAAATTAACCAAAATTGCTCTGGCTGTTTCTGCACTGGCATTCAGCGGCGGCGTATTAGCGCATGGCTATATCAGCGAACCGGCGTCACGCGATCAAATGTGTCGTGATGCTAAAACCCCGAACCTGAACTGCGGTCAGGCGCAATATGAGCCACAAAGCGTGGGTGAAGGTCCAGACGGATTCCCGGCAGCAGGTCCAAAAAATGGTGAACTGGTCAGCGGCAGCGGCGGCACTAACTGGATGGGTACCGCGCTGAATGCACAGAGCAGCGATCGCTGGGTTAAGCATAAAGTTGAATCTGGTCCAATGGACATCACCTGGACCTTCACGGCTCCACACCCGATTGCCGATTTCAAATACTACATCACCAAAGCGGACTGGAATCCAAACCAGGCGCTGACGCGTGATGCGTTCGAACTGACGCCGTTCTGCGTCATTCCGGGCGGCCCAGCAGCCTCTACCGGCAAAACCACTCACAGCTGTAATCTGCCAGAGCGTACTGGCTATCAGATTATTTACGGTGCATGGGATGTCTCCGACACCGCAGCGACCTTCTATAAAGTCATCGACGTAGAATATGACGAAGTCGCTTCCGTGTGGAAACGCACTATCGGTTCGATCCTGCCTTCGCGCGCGCTGGAAACCGGTGATAGCGTTAAAGTCCGTATCTTCGACGCCAACGGCGAACGTGAAGATCTGAGCATCACGCTGAATATCGATTCAGAAGCCGCTGGCGAACCGAATGCCTGGTCAATGGCGTTGGCGAATAAGATCAACGATGCCTTTAAAGACATCCGTGCAGGCGTGAAGAATAAAGACGGTGATGTGGTGCCGGTTGCCGGTAGCAACACCATTTATGCGCAGACTGAAAGCCAGATCACCCGCGTCGAGCTGCAGGTCAATGCCCAAGCCGATACTCGTCCAGGCCTGGAACTGACCAACATCGCCAACAGCTACACCATTACCGAAGGTCTGACGCCGGTTGAGTTCGGCATTCAAACGCGCGGCGCGATGGTAATCAACGCGAAAGCCTACAACGCGAAGCAAGAAAACATCGGTTTCGGCAGCGTCAACGTTGAAGATGCCGCGCAGAACATGACCGTTAACCTGTGGAACGCCGAGGCCGGTGATATCACCATGGTGGTTACCGGTTCAATGAAAGATGGCAAAACCTTCCAGAAAGAGTTCACCACCAAGCTGATTAGCAACGACGCAGGCGGCGACTTTGACTTCATCTATCCTGCCGGCATCGGTGATTACAAAGAAGGAACTAAAGTTCAGCAGCCAGCCACTGGCGAAGTGTTTGAGTGTAAGCCATTCCCGTATACGGGCTGGTGTAACATCAATTCGCATCACTACACACCAGGCACTGGCTCTAACTGGCAGGATGCGTGGACCAAAGTTGGCGGCGGTCACCAGCATTAATTTTGCGGTTTTGAACCGGCTATAAACATCAATGGCAGCCTTCGGGTTGCCATTTTTTATCCACAATTGCAGCTATTTATGCACAATTCATTTCCGCGTCATGCTGGCGAAATAATCTAAGCGACGAATTCTTCAACAAATCCCTGATTCATATAGACAAGTAATAAACAAATCTAAACAAAATTAATCATTGTGATGTAGGTCAAAAGGCTCTATATTGGCCGCGTTTTTTCACAGCTGTTACTTTTTTGTTCAATTAGTCAATTGGCGAGCCTCACGTGCCCCGGTTGAAGGAGAGATATGATGACGGATAAAGTCCGTATTGATAGTTTTGGTGCCAATGCATTCAATGGAAACAACGATGCCTTCTTAGCCCGTCAGGCCGAGTTTGAATCTAACGTCAGGAGTTACCCGCGCAAACTGCCTTTAGCCATCGCTAAAGCCCATGGCGTGTGGATCACAGATGTTGAGAATAAACAATATCTTGACTGTCTGGCTGGCGCAGGGACGCTGGCACTGGGTCACAACCATCCTGATGTTCTCCAGAGCATACAAAATGTCATTACCAGCGGCTTGCCGTTACATACTCTTGATCTGACTACACCACTGAAAGATCAATTCTCTGAGTCTTTGCTCTCGCTGCTGCCTGGCCAGGGTAAAGATTATTGCCTGCAGTTCACCGGCCCTTCTGGTGCCGATGCGGTTGAAGCCGCGCTGAAACTGGCGAAGAAAGCCACTGGCCGTAGCGGCGTGATCAGCTTCTCTGGCGGTTACCACGGTATGACGCACGGCGCGCTGTCCGTCACCGGCAACCTGGCACCGAAAGAAGCGGTTGATGGCATGATGCCAGAAGTGCAGTTCATGCCTTATCCTCATCAGTATCGTTGCCCGCTGGGTATCGGTGGTGAAGCTGGCGTGAAAGCGTTGACCTACTACTTCGACAACCTGATCAACGACGTGGAAAGCGGCGTGCGTAAGCCAGCTGCAGTTATCCTCGAAGCCGTTCAGGGCGAAGGCGGCGTAAACCCAGCTCCGGCTGAGTGGCTGCAGCGCATCCGTAAAGTGACCCAGGAACACGGCATTCTGTTGATCCTCGACGAAGTTCAGGCTGGCTTTGCCCGTA
>NZ_DAMBSA010000248.1:0-7129 GCF_032054795.1 Pantoea sp. CTOTU49201 | reverse complement strand
GAAGCAGCCGATACGCTTAACAACTTCCTGAGTGACGAAGCCAACATTCACGCG
Organism: Pantoea sp. CTOTU49201; assembly: GCF_032054795.1. NCBI lineage: Bacteria > Pseudomonadati > Pseudomonadota > Gammaproteobacteria > Enterobacterales > Erwiniaceae > Pantoea > Pantoea sp. CTOTU49201. The sequence goes on along the minus strand of NZ_DAMBSA010000248.1, from coordinate 7,075 downwards.
ATTCAGCGCGCCGCAGTGTTGCTGGCCGACAGCTTTAAAGCGGGCGGCAAGGTGCTCTCCTGCGGTAACGGCGGCTCGCACTGCGATGCTATGCATTTTGCTGAAGAGCTGACTGGACGCTATCGTGAAAACCGTCCTGGCTACCCGGCGATTGCCATTTCTGATGTCAGCCATCTTTCCTGCGTCAGCAACGATTTTGGCTACGACTATGTGTTCTCGCGCTATATCGAAGCGGTAGGTCGCGAAGGCGATGTGCTGCTGGGCCTCTCAACCTCCGGTAACTCTGCCAACATCATCAAAGCGGTGGAAGCTGCGCGCGCAAAAGGCATGAAAGTGATTACTTTGACCGGTAAAGATGGCGGCAAGATGGCAGGTTCAGCGGATATTGAAATTCGCGTGCCGCACTTTGGCTATGCCGACCGCATTCAGGAGATCCACATCAAAGTGATCCATATTCTGATGCTGTTGATTGAAAAAGAGATGGTTAAGTCATGATGCGTTCCTCTCGCCGCGCGCGAGAGGATCTAACTTAAGGCGGTTGCTATGTGCGAATTGCTCGGGATGAGCGCCAATGTCCCCACGGACATCTGTTTCAGTTTTACCGGTCTGGTGCAGCGTGGCGGTGGAACCGGGCCGCACAAAGATGGTTGGGGCATCACGTTCTACGAAGGAAAAGGGTGCCGCACCTTCAAAGATCCGCAGCCGAGCTTTAACTCGCCGATTGCCCGTTTGGTGCAGGAATACCCGATCAAATCGCATTCCGTGGTGGCGCATATCCGCCAGGCGAATCGCGGTGAAGTGTCGCTGGAAAATACCCATCCGTTCACGCGTGAACTGTGGGGCCGCAACTGGACCTACGCACACAATGGTCAGCTCAAAGGCTATCGTCAGCTGGATACCGGGCCATTCCGTCCGATTGGTGAAACCGACAGCGAGAAAGCGTTCTGCTGGATGCTGCACAAACTGACCGAGCGCTATCCGCGCACGCCGGGCAACTGGCCAGCGGTGTTCCGCTACATTGCCGAACTGGCAGCAGAAATGCGTGAGAAGGGCGTGTTCAACATGCTGTTATCGGATGGGCGCTACCTGATGGCGTTTTGTTCGACCAATCTCTACTGGATTACGCGCCGTGCGCCGTTTGGCAAAGCCACGTTGCTCGATCAGGATGTGGAAATTGATTTTCAGCAGCAAACGACGCCGCAAGATGTGGTGACAGTGATTGCCACGCAACCGCTGACAGGCAATGAAACCTGGCACCGGATAGTGCCAGGCGAGTGGGCATTATTTTGCCTGGGTGAGCGCCAGGAATGATTTCGAGGCAGCATCCGGTGTAGAGATCACCGGCGTGCTGTTCACCGCATATTGGCCGGTGGCCGTCACATTCACGGTTGGCGGCACGCGGTACTTGGCAAAGTACGCATAGCCCGGCTGCAGTTCACGCCAGAAGTTTATGTACGTCGAGTATTTATGACGTTGCATATTGCTGTCGGTCATGCGGAACGGATAGATGTTGACCTGAATTTCCTGCTGACCATTGCGCAGCGCCGCGTTGGTGTAGGTGAAAATCTCATCCATTGACGCATTGGTCATCGCGTAGCAACCTATCGATACGCAATCACCGTGAATCATTAAATAGTTGCCGTCATAACCTTTAGCGCGATCGTATTGATTCGGGAAACCGGTGTTAATAGCGCGATAGAAACGGCTATCCGGTTTCAACTGATTCAGCTTGACGTTATAAAAGCCTTCCGGACTTTTGAAATCGCCCTGACGACGTTTAGGTCCTAAACCGCCAGAGAAATTACAGATGCGATAGCTGTCCAGCAGACGATATTCATTACCGATTTTGCCGTACAGTTCCAGCGTACGCTCTTCCTTGAAAATCTGAATAAAAACGGGGGTGCCAATTAGTTGTTTCTTTAACTCTTTGCTCACCGGAGCCAGCGGTTGCGTAGGCTCGGGGTTAATTGCCCAGCTAAGGACTGGCATAAGAATCATCGCAAGCGTTAATGCGATTCTGCCCATTCTGTAGATACCTTGAATTGAAGAGAGACGATGACGCTGAGCGTCCGGGTATTGCATTATCGGAAATATCCGCTATCGCAGCGCAACATTAACATTGTCTGGCTTTTAATCAAGCCAGTGTCCGAGAAAATGGCGCGTTCCTAAAAGGAATACGACCACTAATTTGTAAACTTTAATCTCTCTCTCAACAATTATTGCCGATATTTTTCGCTGCTGTATACTTATCCAGTATTCAGGAGGGCGTATGCGCAAAATTATTCATGTCGATATGGACTGCTTTTACGCAGCGGTTGAGATGCGTGACGATCCCTCTTTACGTGATATTCCAATCGCCATTGGCGGCAGTCGCGTGCAGCGTGGCGTGATCAGCACCGCCAACTATCCGGCGCGTAAATATGGCGTGCGCAGCGCGATGCCAACCGGCATGGCGCTCAAGCTTTGCCCGCATCTGCGGCTACTGCCTGGCCGCTTTGATGCCTATAAAGAAGCCTCCCGCCAAATCCGCGACATCTTCTCGCGTTACACCTCGCTGATTGAACCGCTATCGCTGGATGAAGCCTATCTGGATGTTACCGATAGCCTGCATTGCCACGGTTCGGCCACGCTGATGGCGCAGGCAATTCGCGCCGATATCCTGCGTGAAACCGGGTTAACCGCTTCAGCCGGGATCGCGCCGATCAAGTTCCTCGCCAAGATCGCCTCCGATCTCAACAAACCCAACGGGCAATATGTGATTACGCCTGACGCGATGTCCGATTTTTTACTGACGCTGCCGCTGAGCAAAATTCCTGGCGTCGGTAAAGTGGCGACCAAAAAGCTGGAAGAGATGGGATTGCTTACCTGCGCCGATGTGCAACGTGCCGATTTGGCGCTGCTGCTTAAACGCTTTGGCAAGTTTGGCCGTATTTTATGGGAGCGCAGTAACGGTGTTGATGAGCGCAATGTGGTGGTTGAGCGCGAACGAAAATCGCTCGGCGTTGAACGCACACTGATGGAAGACATTCACAGCTGGGAGCAGTGTCTGGAGATTATTGATTTTCTCTATGCGGAGCTGGATCGCCGCTTAACCGCCATCAAGCCGGATAAACAGATCGCTCGGCAAGGTGTGAAACTCAAGTTCAATGATTTCCAGCAAACCACGCAGGAGCATGTCTGGTCGGTGCTGAATAAAGACGACATGATCGCGGTGGCGCGTCAGGCGTGGGATGAGCGCAGAGCAGGGCGCGGCGTGCGACTGGTGGGATTGCATGTCACGATGGTGGATCCGCAGTTGGAGCGGCAGTTGGTGCTCGGACTGTAGGCATAAAAAAACCCGACCGAAGCCGGGTTTATCGCGAAAGCGCAATCTTACGCTTTTTCTGGCACCACGCTGAGCAGCGCGGTCAGCAGTTTCCAGTACAGACCCACGCTCTCAATGTGAACCTGTTCATCCGGCGAATGCGGGCCGGTGATGGTTGGGCCAATCGAAACCATATCCATGTTCGGATACGGCTTCTTGAACAGACCACACTCCAGACCGGCGTGAATCACCTGAATGTTCGGCGTTTTGCCAAACAGCGCTTCGTAGGTTTTACGCGTCAGCGCCATAACCGGTGAATCGGCATCAGGCTGCCAGCCCGGATAACCGCCTTTTGGTGCGCTTTTCGCTCCGGCCAGATCGGCCAGCGAGGTCAGCACTTCAACCACCCAATCTTTACCGGTATCGATCAGTGAACGAATCAGGCAGATGATTTCGGCATTGTTCTGATCCATGGTTACCACGCCGACGTTAAGCGAGGTTTCCACCACGCCTTTCGCCACATCGGAGTTACGGATCACGCCGTTTGGTGTGGCGTTAAGCAGGTTGAGGAAACGATCGCGGCTGTCAGCGTTCAGCGCCTGGCCTTGATGCGCCAGCGACTCAGCGACAACGGCGATGTTCTTCTCTTTCACGCCCAGTTCGTTCAGCAGCGTTGCCTGGAAATGGGCCGCAGCCGATTTCAATTCGTCAACTTTATGGCTGTCGATCGCCAGCGTAGCAAAAGCTTCACGCGGGATAGCGTTACGCAGCGTACCGCCGGTAAATTCGATCAAACGCACATCGAGTTCACGCGCGTGCAGCGCGAGGAAGCGTGCCAGCAGTTTGTTGGCGTTGCCAAGACCATGATGAATATCAGCACCGGAGTGACCGCCTTTCAGGCCTTTCAGCGTCAGCTTCAGGGTTTCATAGCCCGCAGGAATCGCTTCACGCGTCAGCGGCAAGGTGGTGATGAAGTCGATACCACCGGCGCAACCCATGTAGATCTCACCTTCCTCTTCCGAATCGGTGTTGATCAGAATGTCGGCCTGCAGCCAGTTCGGCTGTAAACCAAAGGCGCCGTCCATCCCCGATTCTTCGGTCATGGTCAGCAGCACTTCAACCGGACCGTGGATCAGGCTGTTGTCAGCCAGCACCGCCAGCGCAGACGCCATACCAATGCCGTTATCCGCGCCCAGCGTGGTGCCGCGTGCTTTCACCCATTCGCCATCAACGTACGGCTGAATCGGATCTTTGGTGAAGTCGTGCACCGTGTCATTGTTCTTCTGCGGCACCATATCAAGGTGCGCCTGCAGCGCCACCGGCGTGCGATTTTCCATACCGGCGGTAGCGGGTTTACGAATCAGGATGTTGCCAACCTGATCGCGCTCAACCCAAAAACCTTGCTCTTTTGCCCAGCCGACAACGTATTCGGCCAGTGCTTCTTCGTGGTAAGAAGGGTGCGGAATGGAACAGATTTTGGCAAAAATATCCCACAGCGGTTGGGGTGAAAGTTGCGACAATTCAGACACCATGCATCTCCTGTGTCAGCGTGGCGGACAGACCGCACGCACGCGGGTTTCCAGTAAAAATCGTCGTCAGAACATCTGACGTGATGGGCCTGAGAATATCACTGTTTCTCGCCGGGTGCGTAATCAGGCGCGCTAAAAACCTGCAACCAGTAAGACAGATGCTGGTTTTTAAGGCGTCAGATCCTTATAATCTCGCGCAACCTTTTCCCCCTTGCATATTTTTTAAGCCAAGTTTCTTGGCCGGGATTCCTTTATATGAGCGAAAAATACGTCGTAACCTGGGACATGTTGCAAATCCATGCCCGTAAACTGGCCCAGCGCCTGCTTCCTGTGGAACAGTGGAAAGGTATCATCGCGGTAAGCCGTGGTGGTCTGGTTCCGGCATCGCTGCTGGCGCGTGAACTCGGTATTCGCTATGTCGATACCGTGTGCATCTCCAGCTACGATCACGATCATCAGCGCGAAATGAAAGTGCTGAAGCGTGCCGAAGGCGACGGTGAAGGCTTCATCGTCATTGACGACCTGGTGGATACCGGCGGCACCGCGCAGGCGATTCGCGATATGTATCCAAAAGCGCGTTTCTGCACCATCTTCGCCAAGCCAGCTGGCCGCGCGCTGGTGGACGACTACATTGTCGATATCCCGCAGAACACCTGGATCGAGCAGCCTTGGGACATGGGCGTGGTCTACATCCCGCCAATCGTTAAAGGCGCCTGATTGATGCATCGCAAACAACGCCCGGTTATGCCGGGCGTTGTGCTTTCTGCGCCTCGCGCGCGTATCACGGGTGCAGTACACTCTTAGCCATCGCCACGTTGTTGGCAGGAGAATAGCTGAGATGTCTGATAAAAACCTGAGCGAAGAACTGTTCAAACCGCGTTTTAAACACCCGGAAACCTCCTCATTAGTGCACCGCCAGCATCACGCCGCCGTGCAGGTGCATAACGCCCTCGAAGGCGATACGCAGCGCGGCTGGTATCGCATGCTGAACAAGTTGCTGTGGACGTGGCGCGGGTTGTCGCCGCAAGAGATCAGTGAAGTGCTGGCGCGTATTGCGGTGAGCGAGTTTGAGCGCACCAATGAAGCCCTGCTCGATACGGTGATTGGTTATCGCGGTGGTAACTGGAATTACGAGTGGTCGAAGCAGGCGGCCATCTGGCAGCAGCGCGCGTTAGAAAGCGAGAATCATGACGACGCAGGCCAGCATTGGCTGCATGCCGCCAATCTATTCAGCCTCGCGGCTTATCCTTACATTAAAGGCGATGAGCAGGCCGATCAGGCACAGGTGCTGGCCAATCGCGCCTACGAAGAAGCCACGCAGCGTCTGCCGGGCGAGCTGAAATCCCTGACCTTCCCAATGAGCGGCGGCAGTCCGGTAACGGGCTTCCTGCACATGCCTGCGCAGGCCGAAGCGCCATATCCCACGGTGCTGCTGTGCGGCGGCCTTGATTCGCTGCAGAGCGATCATTATCGCCTGTTCCATGACTATCTCGCGCCGCGCGGCATCGCCATGCTGACGCTGGATATGCCGTCGGTAGGCTTCAGCAGCAAATGGATGCTCAATCAAGACACCAGCCAGGTGCATCAGCAGGTGCTGCGTGAACTGAGCAATGTGCCGTGGATCGATCACACCCGCGTGGCGCTGCTGGGCTACCGCTTCGGTGCCAACGTGGCGACGCGTCTGGCCTATCTGGAAGTGCCGCGAGTCCGCGCGGTGGCGACGCTGGGTGCGATGGTGCACAGCGTGTTTGTCGATGCGCAGCAACAGCAGCAGTTGCCGGATATGTACATGGATATGCTGGCGAGCCGCCTGGGTATGTCTTCCACTTCCGACAGCAATCTGCGCATTGAGCTCAATCGCTACTCCCTGAAGGTGCAAGGCTTGCTCGGGCGCCGCACGCCAACGCCGATGCTGGCGGCTTATTGGCCGGATGATATTTTCGGTCCGGAAGCGGACGCGCAATTGATCGCTAACTCCTCCTCGCAGGGCAAGACGCTGGCGATTCCTGCCAAGCCGGTTTTTGCCAGTTTTGATAAAGCGCTGAATCAAATTTGTGACTGGCTGGAAAAACAGTTGAAAAGCTAACTGGCGAAATCCCTGAACTCTGCTACTACTTATATCCGGGATTTTCCATTTTTAGGTTTAATGGAAAGCTGGAAGTGCAATTTAAAGGGTTAAGGGAAAATAGATGACATTACCGAGTGGTCACCCCCGTAGTCGCCTGCTTAAGCGCTTCACCGA
>NZ_DAMBSA010000247.1:3618-7143 GCF_032054795.1 Pantoea sp. CTOTU49201 | reverse complement strand
AAGGTTTTTGCGATGTGCTGGAGCTGGCGCGCCTGAAGATCCCGCACATTCATGATCTGTTTTCGCGCCGACCGGCGCCGCTGATTTCGCGCGACCGGGTGTTCGCCATCAAAGAGCGCACCGATCGCCACGGCAACGTATTGACCGAGGTCGATAAGCAAAGCGTGTTGGATGCGATCAACGCCGCACGCGAAGCCGGTTGTCAGGGCATTGTGGTATCGCTGCTGCATAGCTATCGCAATCGCCACAACGAAGCGGCGGTGAAAGCCATCATTAATCAACACGCGCCCGAATTGCTCACCTCCTGTTCCGCCGATATCTGGCCGATTATTCGCGAATACGAACGCACCATCACCGCTACCATCAACGCCTATGTGCAGCCGATGGTGATCAATTATTTGGAATCGTTTGAGCGCGCGTTAAAAGAGAAAGGCGTGCGTCCTCCACCGCGCATCACCAAATCCAACGGCGGCGTGATGGGCGTCGAGCAGGCGAAAAGTGAATGCGTGCAGATGGTGCTGTCCGGCACCGCATCGGGCGTGATCGGTGCCAGCTTCCTCGCCAGCGCCTGCGGTTTCGACAAAATTCTCAGCCTCGATATTGGTGGCACCAGCGCCGATGTGGCGGTGATCGTTGACGGCCAGGTCGCGCAGGGCAACGGCGAAATCATCGGTGATTTCCCGATCTATATTCCGTCGGTGGCGGTGACGTCCGTTGGGCAGGGCGGCGGTTCGCTGGCGTGGATTGATAATCAGGGCGTGCTGCAAATGGGGCCGGACAGCGCTGGTTCGCTTCCGGGCCCAGTATGCTTCCAGCGCGGCGGCACGCAGCCAACCGCCACCGATGCCTTTGCCGCCTGCGGCATGATTGGTCACGGCGATCTCGGCTACAACGCGGTGCAAGTGGATGTCGCCGCCGCGCGCGCTGCGTGGCAGCCGCTGGCGGATAAGCTCGGCATCAGCATTGAAGAGACCGCCGAAACCGCCATCGAGCTGGCGATCTCCAGCATGTATGGCGACACCAGCGGTTTGCTGTCGCGCTTCGGCCTCGATCCGCGTGAATTCTGGTTCCTCGCCTTTGGCGGTGCGGGCCCGATGATGGGCTGCTTCCTCGCGCGCGAGCTGAACATGAAAGGGGTGATCGTGCCGCCGACGCCGGGCGTGTTGTCAGCGTTGGGTGGTTTAGTGGCAGATATCCGTAACGACTTTATCCGCACGCTGTATAGCGATCTTGATGCTTCATTGGCGGATCGTCTGGCGACCGAAGCCGAGGCGCTGAGCCAGCGCGCGCGTGACTGGCTCAGCAGCCAGCACGGCGCGCATATGCCGTTCACGCTGCACTACAGCGCCGACATGCGCTATCGCGGCCAGTCATTTGAAATTGAAGTGGCACTTGAGCCGCACTGGCTGGCGCAGGCCGATGTCGCGGCGTTGCATGATGCCTTTGATCATCAGCATCAGCAGCTGTTTGGTCACTTTGATGCCGATGCGCCGGTGCAGATTATCAATCTGCGTTTAGTGATTGCTTCTCCCACGCCAAAACCCACGCTCAATAAGCTGGCTGCCGCCGACGCGCCGGTTGAAGTGGCGAAGCAGGTTAGCGCGTGGATCGATGGCGCGGCGCATCAGGTGGATGTAGTGCTGCGTGCCACGCTGCGCGCCGGACATCAGCTGATTGGCCCGGTGATTGTCGCGCAGGATGACTGCACCACCTGCGTGCCGCCCAACATGAAAGTGGATGTGGATAGCTTTGGCAACCTGCTGATTACGCCGTTGGAGGCGAACTAACATGGCGATTGACGGACGTAACCTGCAAATTCTGGCCAACTACTGCGCGGCCGCCGCCGATGCGATGGCCTTCACCTTGATGCGCACCGCACACTCCACTTTCGTCAAAGAGACGGAAGATTTTTCCTGCCAGATCGTCAGCCGCGACGGCCTGGCGTTCGCCTCACCGCGCAGCTTCGGCGCGCCCTGGTACAGCGGCATCGATTACGGCCCGGTGCTGGCGCTGATCGACAGCTACGAAGAAGGCGATATCTGCATCACCAACGATTCCTACGCCGGTAACGTCGCCACGCACTCGCCCGATATCCATATCTGGAAACCGGTGTTTCATGGCGGCGAAATTGTCTGCTTTGTGGTGGGGCACATCCACAACACCGACGTCGGCGGCGCGGTGCCGGCTTCGCTATCGCGCTCGCTCACCGATATCGTGCAGGAAGGGATTCGCATTCCACCGCTGAAAATTGTGCGCAACGGCGAACTGAATGAGGAAGTGGCGCGCATCATGCGCCTCAACGTGCGCGCGCCGGAGCAAAACTGGGGCGACTTCAAAGCGCAGATCGCCTCGGTCAACGTCGGCGAACGCAAAATCCACGACATCATTGCGCGCTTTGGCGTAGGCGATTTTCTGCAAGGGATCGAAGGGATTCTTGATTACGCCGAAGCCCAAGCGCGCAGCATAATCAACACCATTCCTGATGGCGAATACTTCTATGCTGATTTTGCCGATGAAGATGGCGAAGGCGGTTTCCCGTGCCGCGTGGCGATCACCTTGCGCGTTAACGGCGACACGCTGGAACTCGATTACACCGGCAGCGATCCGCAATTATCATCGTCGCTGAATATGCCGACCGGCGGACGCGAGCGTCATCCGCTGGCGCTGGTCGGCGTGACGTATGTGCTCTCGACGCTGGATCGTAACCTGCTGCTCAACGCCGGCACTTTGCGCCCAACGCGCGCCATTCTGCCGCCGGGCACGGTGATGAACTGCGAAGCTCCGGCGGCGGTCGGCATGCGCTCGCTGACCTGCGCGCTGTCGCAAATCGCCACGCTTGGTGTGTTTTCGCAGGCGATTCCCGATCGCTTACCGGCAAACTCGCCGGGCGGCAACTCGATCATGAACATCCGCACCACCGACAGCGCCAACCGCAGCGTGGTGGCCTCGCTGGGTCCGGTCGGCGGCGGGGCAGGTGGCACGCCGCGCCACGATGGCCCCGACGGTTCCGGCGGTTTATCGGCGTTCCTGAAAAACACGCCGATTGAGATCAACGAAGCCGAAGTGCCAATCCATTTCCATCGCTACGGTTTAGCTGCCGACAGCGCCGGAGCCGGGCGTTATCGCGGCGGTTTAGCCACCGAGATGGCGTTTGAAGTTTTTGCGCCGAATACCACGGTGACGGCGCGCAACCGCAACCGTTCGGTGTTCGCCTCGGCGGGCGTGCTGGGCGGCGAATCTGGCGGCCTTTCGCACTTCCGCACGTTGCGTAACGGCACCGTGATTGAACACGGCAATACTGATGTGATCCACTGCCAGCCGGGCGATATTGTCGAGGTGCGCGGCCCCGGCGCGGGTGGTTACGGTTTGCCGGTGGATCGCGATGTGCAGCACGTGTTGGAGGATGTGCGCTGTGGATTTGTCTCTGAGCAGGTGGCACGCGACAGCTACGGCGTGGCGCTGCGCGATGGTGAGATTGATGAGGGCGAAACCGCGCGGCTGCGGGCTGAGATGTTATCTTCGGCG
>NZ_DAMBSA010000247.1:0-3608 GCF_032054795.1 Pantoea sp. CTOTU49201 | reverse complement strand
GGTATGGCGCGCAGTGCGTTTGAAGCTGTATGGACAACGGAGCGCTATCGCGTGCTGACGGCATTTCTGGCGGCTGCGCCGGTAAGCTGGCGTCACTTCCTTAAGCAGCAGGTGTTTACGGCGGTGGCCGCAGACAGTGATGTGCCGATGGATGTCATTTTCGCGGATCTCAGAGGGCGTTATTCGGTGTGAAGTTTCGGCAAGGTCGCCATAAATGGCGACCCTACAAAAGCTCCGTAGGGTCGCCATTTATGGCGACCTTGCCAATAACCGCACAACCTCAACCATCCACATACAACCGATCCCATTCCCACTGTTTCGGATTGTTTTCAATATATTTTCTGAACGCCAATAACTCTTTCTCATCCCGAATCACACGATCATAAAAACTGCGTTGCCACACCTTCACGCCTGTTTCACGCGTAATCTCGGCTTTAAACCAATTAACCCTATTAAGCAGGGTTCTCTGCGCGCTTTCATTCAGCCAAATAATGCCGTGCAGGTGATTTGGCATCAGGACAAAGGCATCGAGGGTGATAGAAGCATCGCGCTGAGGCAAAGCCCGCCAGGTTTTGATGACGTAGTCCCCAAGCGGCGTGAGATAGAATTCCGCTGCAATAAATTGTCCAAATAAAGGTGCGCGGCGATAGCAAACCAGCGTGATGAAATACGCGCCATTGGCGCGGTAATCATGGTGTTTTAAGCGCGGATATTTGCGGTTTTTCATAATGGCCTCCTTGCCAGAATGATTATTCAGAATATCTGGCAAGAGGGCGATGACGGGATGTGAAACCTGAGGGACGTATTCAGAATATTTTATACGGCGCGGCGGGATTATTGGCCAGGTCGCCATAAATGGTGACCCTACGGAGATGTCACTCACATCATCTTCTCAATCTCACTAAACGGCACCGCGTGGCTAAACAAATACCCTTGCAGCTGATTGCAGCCCGCATCGGCCAGCGCGTTTTTCTGGCCTTCGGTTTCCACGCCTTCGGCGGTCACCGTTAAGCCCATTGCGTGACCTAACCGCACCACAGATTCGACAATCGCGGTCGAGTTCTGCGCCACGCCCAGCGACTGGGTAAACGAACGGTCGATTTTGATTTTGTCCACCGGGAAGGTGCTGAGGTAGTTAAGGCTCGAATAGCCGGTACCAAAATCATCCAACGCGATACGGAAACCGGCCTCGCGCAGCGCGATGATGCTGTTACGCGCCTCATGTTCATCCTCAATCAGCACGCCTTCGGTGATCTCCAGCTCCATGCGTCTGGGATCGGCACCTTCTTCCTGCACGATATGGATGATACGCTCAACGAAATTCACCGCGCGGAACTGCACGGGCGAGACGTTCACCGCCACCACAATATCCGGCAGCTTCAGCGCGGTTTTGCAGGCTTCGCGTAGCACCCATTCGCCCAGCGGAATGATCATCCCGGTCTCTTCGGCGATGGCAATGAAATCACCCGGCGAAACGTCGCCGCGCATGGCGTGATGCCAGCGCAACAGCGCTTCCAATCCCACCACATGCTGGCCGCTGATATCCATCAAAGGCTGATACCACACCGCTAATCCCTCAAATTTCACCAGCGCCTGACGCAAATCCGCCGCCATCTGTTGGCGGGTGCGCAGCGATTCATCCATCACTTTTTCGAACTGGCGATACTGGCCGCGCCCGTGATTCTTGGCGTCATAAAGCGCGATATCCGCTTTGCGCATCAGCTCCATCCGATCGATGCCATCCTTCGGTGCCAGCGCCAGACCGACGCTCACGCCAACCCACAACTCACTGCCGACCAGCTGATACGGCTCGCTCAGGCGGCTGATGATGCGTTTCGCCAGCGATTGCACCTGACCAATATTCTCCACATCCGGCATTACAATAATGAACTCGTCGCCGCCAATACGACCCACGGTATCGCTGGCGCGCACGATGTCGTTGAGTCGACGCGCCACCTCAATAATCAGCTCATCGCCAGCGTGATGGCCGTAGGTATCATTGATATTTTTGAAGCGATCGAGATCCAGCAGCAGCAGCGCCACGCGCTGATCGTGGCGTCCGGCCACCGCTAGCGCCTGGGTTAAGCGATCTTCCACCAGTGAACGGTTCGGCAAACCGGTTAACACATCATGAAAGGCCAGATGCTGCGCCTGCGCTTCACTGGCACCGAGTTTCAGCAACGACTGCGAAAGCTTGAGCGACGAGGTCCAGATGCGACGCACCATCACTAAACACAGCACGGTAATCAGCAGCACCGACAACAACGTTGAAGGGCCGATGGTGCGCATCATCTGCGCGCCCGGTTTATCCGGATTCCAGCTGAGATAGCCGACCGGTTCGCCCTGTTGTGAATTCAGCAGAAAGCGCGCTTTGGTTTCTCCTGCCGGTTCGCTGTCGCTGAAGTGCAGCTGGCGCAGCTGGCTGCGGTCAGCAAGGTTGCGCAGATAACCATCATCGAGAAACTTAATGCTCACCAGACGATAGCGACCGGCCTGTTTGGTGCTGCTGATATCGCCCACCGCCAGCGCGGCAGCGCGTTGGCCGATACGCACGAAATCGGCGTGATCGGTGGGACCCGCCACCACATCGCTGTTTTGCACCAGCGGGCTGTTCAGCATGTCCTGCAGATACGGGCCGATGCGTTTGTCCGGCACCGGTTGGCCGTTGCGCCACACGTTGATCAGCTGATTGTCACGATCCAGCAGCACCACCAGCTGATGGTCAAACATGTCGTACAGCCAGCCGCCGACATTTTGCGTTAGCCAGCTTTGGTCGGGATGCGGCGACGCCAGCTGATCGGCCAGCGGCGACCAGCGCGTCAGGCTACGCAGCTGGCGCAGATGTTCCGTCAGGCTTTGAGTGAAGGAAGCCTCGATCATGCGCTGTTGCTGATCGCGTGCTTCGCTATTGGTTAATGATGTCCCCCAGAACAGACCCACGCCTGCGCCGACAAAGGTAAGTAGCAAAATTGCCATCAGCGGCAAAATTACTTCACGAACAAAGTTGCGGCGAAAACCATCCGATAGTTTTATTGCGTTAATCATTTTAAGGTTGGCCTTAAAAGAAGAATTCATCTTTTAACTTAGCAGATCATCGTCAGGCTGTATTCTGTAAGGCTGTTGAAATCGTGATGTAAATAAGCGGTAAATTTTTGAACACTGTCACAAAGAGAACAGTTAAAAATAATTTATTAAAACTGCCACCGTTTCGCTGTGATTCTGCTGCCCTAAAGCAAATTCATCCGCCCGTCATTGAGCCGTCACGGCGCTGTCATCTGACATGCGCAATCTAATCGCCATCCCGCAGCAAGCCCGCTGCGTTCCTCAACCAATGCGAATGAGGTATTGAGCGTGATGGAGATATCCAGACATCCGACCACTGTGTATCAGGCCGTTGCCGCCCAACTGGAGCAGGCGCTGCAGGAGCGCTATCGCTGCGGCGACTATCTGCCTTCCGAGCAGCAGCTGGCCGATCACTACGAAGTGAATCGTCACACCTTGCGCCGCGCCGTCGATGAGCTGGTCAATAAAGGCCTGCTGCAACGGCGTCACGGCATCGGCATTTTGGTGCTGATGCGTCCTTACGATTATCCGCTGCATGCGCAAGC
>NZ_DAMBSA010000246.1:0-7146 GCF_032054795.1 Pantoea sp. CTOTU49201 | reverse complement strand
GGTGCCCGGGGCGGGACTTGAACCCGCACAGCCATAAGCCGAGGGATTTTAAATCCCTTGTGTCTACCGATTTCACCACCCGGGCAGGGTGTAAATTGGAGGCGCGTCCCGGAGTCGAACCGAGGTAGACGGATTTGCAATCCGTTGCATGGCCACTCTGCCAACGCGCCTTTAATCTGATATGTAATCCGTTGAATACGAATCACTAAATTTGGAGCGGGAAACGAGACTCGAACTCGCGACCCCGACCTTGGCAAGGTCGTGCTCTACCAACTGAGCTATTCCCGCATAATCTTCGTCTTTCAATTTGTTGCTGCGTTAGCTTCCATCACTCACACAGGTCACTTACTGAAGTAAGCTCTCTGTGATTCGTTCAGTTGCTGCCTTGCTACAAATTGAAATACTCGATTCTGTATTTCATCATCGAACTTGCTGATTTAATTCAGCTTCTTGCAGAATCGCTGCTGTTCGATGCGATGCATTCTACTTATCTGACGCAGTGAGTCAATATAATTATCCACACACTGCGTCCGTTTGCTGCTTTTTAAATCGCATCGATCAGCTATCGAGCAAATCGCCGCGCGCGGCGCTCAAATACTGGAACATTGACCAGAAAGTCAGCACCGCGGCGATGTACAGCGCAACCACACCCACGCCTACCACCGTGGCTTCAGGACGCCACAGCAAGGCAAACAGCGAGAACATTTGCGCGGTGGTTTTCACTTTGCCAATCCACGACACCGCCACGCTGCTGCGTTTGCCAATCTCTGCCATCCACTCACGCAGTGCAGAGATGATAATCTCGCGGGCGATCATGGTTGCCGCAGGCAGCGTAATCCACCATGCATGGAAATGTTCCGCTACCAGCACCAGCGCAATAGCCACCAGCACTTTATCCGCCACCGGATCGAGGAACGCGCCAAAACGCGTGGTCTGCTTCCAGCGACGCGCTAAAAAACCATCAAACCAGTCAGTGACCGCAGCAATCACAAAGATCAGCGCAGTAGCAAAAGGAGCCCATTGAAATGGCAGATAAAACGCCAGGACAAAGAAGGGAATAAGTACGACTCGAAACAGGGTAAGACACGTCGGAATGTTAAATTGCATATGCCAGTAACTGTCTGGTGTGAGTAGGGTTTCATGTATGTTCCTACATTGCCCCCCCTCTTTCAACGTTAGTGTTTCAGTGAGTAGTAGATTTTTTCCGCCAGCGCGGTAGAAATCCCCGGCACTTTAGCAATCTCATCGACGCTGGCATTCATCAACGGTTGCAGGCCACCCATATACTTGAGCAGCTGTTGGCGCCGTTTTGGCCCCACGCCTTCAATGCTTTCCAGCGCGCTGGTGTTCTTCACTTTGGCGCGTTTTTTCCGGTGACCTGAAATCGCATGATTGTGAGAGTCATCACGAATATGCTGAATCACATGCAGTGCAGGCGAGTCCGGCGGCAATGAAACGCCCTCACCTTCCGCTTCAAAGAACAGCGTCTCCAGCCCAGCTTTACGATCGCTGCCCTTCGCCACGCCGAGTAAAATCGGACGATCTTTATCCCACGGCACATTCAGCTCGGCGAACACCTGTTTCGCCTGCGCTAACTGGCCTTTACCGCCGTCGATGATAATCACGTCGGGGATTTTGTCCTCTTCCAGCGCTTTGCCATAACGACGGCGCAGCACCTGATTCATCGCCGCGTAATCATCGCCCGGCGTGATGCCTTCAATGTTGTAGCGACGGTAATCGGAACGCAGCGGACCATCGCGATTGAATACTACGCACGATGCAATGGTCTGCTCGCCCATGGTGTGGCTGATGTCGAAGCACTCCATGCGATGGATGGTATCGAGCTCGAGGAACGTCGCCAGCGCTGCCAGACGCTGCTGAATGGTCGAGTGCTGTGACAGCTTTGTAATCAGCGCCGTTGCCGCATTGGTACGCGCCAGTTTCAGGTAGCGCGCGCGGTCGCCACGCGGCTTACTTTGAATATTCACCTTGCGCCCCGCCAGCACGCTAAGCGATTCGGCCAGCAGCTCACGTTCTGGCAGATTAAAGTCCAGCAGGATTTCCGCCGGTAAAGTGCGCGCTTCACTGCCTTGCAGATAGAACTGGCCGACAAAGGTTTGCACCACTTCGGTCAGTTCGGTATCGGCGGGCACTTTCGGGAAGTAGCTGCGGCTGCCGAGCACTTTGCCCTGACGAATAAACAGCACGTGCAAACAGGCCATGCCGGCATCAAAGGCCACGCCCATCACATCCAGGTCTTCACCCTGATTGGAAACAAACTGCCGCTCGGTAACACGCCTTACCGCCTGAATCTGGTCGCGTAAGATCCCCGCCTCTTCAAAACGCAGCTCCTCACTGGCCGTTTCCATGCGTTTGACCAACTGATTGATTACCTGATCATCTTTGCCCGCGAGGAACAGACGCACGTAATCGGTTTGCTGCGCATACTCCTCTTCACTAACTAAACCCGAAACGCAGGGTCCAAGGCAGCGGCCAATCTGATACTGTAAACACGGCCGCGAACGGTTGCGATACACGCTGTTTTCACACTGGCGAATCGGGAAAACCTTCTGCAGCAACGCGAGGGTTTCACGCACTGCATAGCCATTTGGAAACGGCCCAAAGTATTCGCCTTTAGCATGCTTCGCACCACGGTGCATCGCCAGGCGCGGATGGCTATCGCTGCTGAGAAAAATGTAAGGATAGGATTTGTCATCGCGCAGCAGCACGTTATAGCGCGGCTGGTAGAGCTTGATGTAGTTATGCTCCAGCAGCAGCGCTTCCGTTTCGGTGTGCGTCACGGTGACGTCGATGTTCTGGATGTTGCTGACCAGCACTTCAGTTTTGCGACTGCCCACCTGCGTACGGAAGTAGCTGGTCAGGCGCTTTTTGAGGTCTTTGGCTTTGCCAACATAGATCACCGTGCCGGTCGCATCGTACATACGGTAGACGCCGGGTTGGCTGGTCACGGTGCTGAGAAAGGCTTTGGAATTGAAGACGTCACTCACTACTGATTAATGGCTCCGCATTGAACAGGCCATGTCGAATGGCCAAATGCGTTAACTCGACGTCGCCACTGATATTCAGCTTACTGAACATGCGATAGCGGTAACTGTTAACGGTTTTCGGGCTGAGACTAAGCTGTTCGGAGATTTCCGTCACTTTCTGCCCGCGCGTGATCATCAGCATAATCTGCAATTCCCTTTCCGACAAACAGCTGAAGGGTGATTCGGCTTTTTGCGGTTCGATCTGGCTGAGTGCCATTTGCTGGGCAATATCGGAGGCGATATAGCGTTGCCCCGAATGCACTGAGCGAATCGCACTCACCACTTCCTGCGGCGCGGCCCCTTTACTGAGATAACCTGCTGCGCCCGCCTGCATTACTTTCGCCGGCAGAGGATTTTCGGTATGAATGGTGAGCATGATGATGCGGATGTCGGGATTAAAGCGCACAATTTTGCGTGTCGCTTCCAGGCCGCCAATACCGGGCATGTTCATGTCCATCAGCACTACGTCAACCGGATTGCTGCGGCACCATTTCACGGCGTCTTCACCGCAGGCCGCTTCACCGGCTATGACGAGTCCTTTCATATCTTCCAGAATGCGGCGAATACCGGCGCGGACCAGTTCATGGTCATCAACAAGAAGCAGGCTGATCAACGGGACGTACTCCGCAGGTTAAGAAAGGGAAATATATTTCAGAGCGGCTATCTTACCGGTTTTCAGGTGGAAAAAACATCTATCGCCACAGATAAATCTCAAATGAAATGATGCAAATCAATAACATTCTTTTGATCTTGCTTTTACAGCACGGGGCAATAACATGCAAAATTACAGAAGTAAAATTGTGACTAATATCATTAAGTTATAATTTATAGCTCGATTTTGTTGTCGCACTCTGATTGCCGGGTAAATAACAGCTCAATGCTAATTCTGATTGCTGACAAATAGCGCAATGCGCAATTAAATCGCGGTCTGGCTTTTACCGCTTCGCCTGCATTAAAATTCGTCTGACAACCATATGATATACTCTCTTTTTTACGCACAGGAAGAATGTGTCTACATTGAGTAACACCACCAAGGAGTCAATTATGAGTGATGAAGATTTCGCAACTTCACGAGACACGCAGGCGCTGGCAGACGAAGTCGCCTGTCTGAAAATGATGGTGACGCTGATTCTGAAAGGAATGGGTCAAGCCGATGCCGGTAAGGTGATCATCAACATGGAGCGTTATGTGCAAGCTTCGTTAGGCGATAAGCCGCAGGCGGAAGTGTTTAATAACACAATTCGTCAAATCAAAACCGCTTACCGTCAGTAAGCGATATGCCCCGCGCGCGATGCGCGGGGTATTTAGCTGTGCGATTGCCAGTTCACTGAAACACCTAGCGATGGCAGCACCTCTTCCGGGCTAAAGCGTCGCGTTCCACGATACTTCTCCGCCAACGCTGGTTGATCAACCGGAATGCGAATGGCAAACAGATTGTCCTCAGATTGGATCAAGCCAGGTGAAAGCGGCTCGTAGACCACCTGATGCTGTTCAAACATCTTCTCAAGCATCGGCGTCGCCGAACTGATCAAATACTCCATGCCGCTCAGTTCTGCTAACTGCACCGAGTGCCACAAAATACTCAGCGGCAGCTCTGCGTCTACTTCAAGGCGCGCCGAGAAGCGCGACATTTCCCAAACCTTTTCCTGATCGAAAGGCAAAACAAAACCTTCCGGCACTTCTGGTTCATGCCACGGCAACAGTCGTGCGCAACCACAAATACCCTGACGAGCGTTCCAGGCAATCAACCAGGTAACATCCGAGCGATCAAACCGATCGTACTCTTGCCCTGGCGTACTTAATCGCGGTGGAATCGACCACCCTTCGCCGCGCGCAAACACGCTATAGCGATACGTTCCCAGTTCTGCCAACAGTGAGGACGGCATATCCTTAAGCTGTGTTTGAATTACTTTCATCATGCGCCTCTGACATCCCCATGTATGCAATGATTTCTTTGAGCCAGCCTGGCAACATTGCGCGCAGGGTAGACAACTGACACTGGAGAAGGAACTACTAAAATTAGTAGTTGCGTTTTCGCTATATCAGGCCAACTGCTGCGGCATAACAGGCAATCTGCGTTTTATTGGAAACATTAAAACGCTTTTGCATATTCTTTTGGTGAAAATTCACCGTATGTTCAGATATGGCTAAAATAAGTGAAATTTCCGCAGACGTTTTTCCTTCCGCCGTCCATTTCAGAATTTCTAATTCACGCTGACTAAAATCGTTAGATAAAACGACCATAGAATCATCATTCAGACGCTCCAGCACGCGCAAACTCAGTTCCGCCAGAAGATGCAGTTTCACCTCTAGCTGTACACGTAAGTGTTGGGTCTTACTGTGAAGCGTCGATGCAATTGATAATATACCAATGGTACGATTGGGTGCCATTGCTGAGCAGGAAAAGCCGCTCATTAATCCTGCGGCGTTAGCTTCCGCCCATAAATTACCCGCACCGGTAAATAAATCGCGCGTCCATTCCACACCACGTCCCGGCCGCTGACAGAGTAATAGCACCGGATCGACTGCATAATAGTTCTCACTTTCGTAGCGTTTTACCCAGCTTTCCGGGTACGTACTGAACAAAAACAGGCGCGGCCGGGTAAAAGGCACCGGATGCTGAACCAAAAAAGCGAAGTAATCAAAACCCAGCTTTTCAATCTGCTGTTGCAATAGCGATTTCAAATGCGCCACTTGGGTTAGCGCCAGAAATTCATTTTCCATTTCGTCTCGCCAGACGAAATAATTATCGGTCGTCATTATTGCCTTAGCGCTGTTTCACGCTTTTACATTCTGAAATTGATTCGTGTTAACGCAAAAAAATAAATTAGCCAGACAAAAAATATTGATTGAAAAGAGAGCATATTTGCCAGCAGCGGGCATAACTCTTCTAATGTCAATGCTTTAACGTAATGGAAATGTGTAAGTTCACGCTATTTGTTAACAGGTTCACAACTTTAATTCCTCAGCGGATTAGAATAGGATTTTTCTGAAGTAGTTTCAATCACCCGTTTGATTGAAAATGAACGTTAGATTGATAAATTTTTAGCATCGTCATTAACTAAAATTAACGCATGGCAAAGCATATTCTTTTGCTATCAACGCCATTTCCACGGTGAATTAGTTTTTACTTAATCTTAATCCCACCTATTTCTGCGGTTAAGATAATGCTTTTAGTAATGATGTGATTTCTCTCACGCTGATTCACGGCTACGCTTAATACTCGCGGCATGAGAAATGAAGGTAAAGAGGCAATGGGGGGCAATGCGACAGACCGGCTCAGGCGCATTGTCGCAGGTAGGTGGGAAACTCAGCGGAACCGACTATGTTGAACCAGTTGGCATTACCTTTCCTTGTTCTGGGCGGCTGTACTGCCCTGATGATTCTAAAAGACCTGTTTCGCCATCCGCATCCTGTCGCGGTGATGAATATCATTTGGCCCATTACTGGCTTATATATGCCTTTTATTGGCTGGATAGCCTGGTGGTACTTAGGCCGCAAGCCTTCACAACAGCAAAAACTTGCGCTGCTGGTACCCCAAAAAATACGCAGTAATGCCAGCTGGCAAACCATATTTATTTCCACTTCATTATCCGCAGCGGCCTGTATATTCGGCGATATAATGACAATCCCGATAGTCACATTACTAAAACAATTTGCCTTTAATCCAACGATTGGGATGCAGGCGCTTATTTGCATTATCGTTTCATTGTTCATCGGATTACTATTTCAATTCCTGGCGATTCGTCAACGTGAAAAACATTCATTTGGCGGCGCATTATTATTGGCGTTGAAAACCGAGATTTTCCCACTGCTGATTTATCAATTAGGTATTTTTATCTTTATGGCGTTGGCCCTAAAGTTTGTGCTGCACGAGCAAGTCAATCCGCTGCTGGTGGCATTCTGGTTTATGCTGCAACTGGCAATAATGATTGGCTTTATTTTCTCCTGGCCGGCTAATCATTTCCTGATAAAACGTGGGCTTAATCCGGCGGTCTAGCTAACGACAGTAACCCGAACCGCGCATGCCGAGATGAAAATGGCTGGCATGCGCGGCGTTGTAATCGGGGCCCAGCGCATTACCGAAAGTCGCACAGCC
>NZ_DAMBSA010000245.1:0-7168 GCF_032054795.1 Pantoea sp. CTOTU49201 | reverse complement strand
CCCCACGTCCTTCAGCAGAAATTTACCTTATTACGTGATTTTATCCGGTTATTAACCAGCTAATCGGTCCAGCCTGAGCTTGGGCTAATTGTTCAGTTAGCACCACTCTTAACCCATCAAATCCTTATTTCTTAGCTATATCTTTGCAAGAAATTAATCTTTTAAGGCAATGCGCCGGCAAAAAACTGCGCTAGTATTTGATTCTGCCGCAGCTTAATTGGAAATATTTACTAATCAAAATATGCCACTTCGGACCTGTTTTCCCCAACATCCAGGGCTATTCCTATTTAATTTTTCTGAACCCTTTGGCTTCGCTTATCAATGCAGTAAAATTAACTTAATAAACAAGGTATTGTCTTAATAAAAAACCCTATATTCCTTTTTGATGAAAAATACACGCCTTTTATATCCTTATGGAATTTGTCGACAAAATCGAATCCAGTTAATTTCGTGATGTAAGTTAGAACATTAAGTTCACTTTTAAAAAAATATAAAAAGATTACACACAGCAAATATATCTCAGGACAAATATAAAATGAATAAAGGCATCTACTACTACGTGACGATCAGTACCGATCAGGAAGGTTACCATCTTCTGCATCGGAAAGAGTGCAAACGGCTACCCGTAAAGGAGGATATGGTTTTTATCGGCACTCTGTATAATTTAAATCAGGCATTATCAACCGCGCGTATTAATTTCAAAAAGGTTAAACCCTGTATTAAATGTTGTATTCGTTACTCTGCTCCAATAATTCATGAATCTGTACGTCCGGTATTACACTTTCCTCAGAAAATAGCCTGACCGGTTGGGCGGTTGAATTTTATGCAACCGCCCAACCGATATTTCCTCTCCGCCCTGCACTTCACGATTTTTCGTCTATCCTTCTGTGAAATCCCTTTTTTACAGACATGGAGTTGATGATGAGCCTGTTTAGCACCCTTGAAGAAGCCATTGAAGCCGCTCGCGAAGAGTTCCTTGCCAGCCAACCTGAGATCGCTGAAGAAGATGCCAGCGTCAGCCAGTTTGCCCTACAGAAGTACGTGATGCAGGATGGCGACATTATGTGGCAGGCCGAGTTTTTCGCTGAAGAGGATGGTCAGGGTGAATGCCTGCCAATCTCCAGTGGAGAAGCCGCGCAGGCAATTTTTGACGGCGATTTTGATGAAGTTGAACTGCGTCAGGAATGGCAGGCAGAAAATACGCTGCACGAATGGGATGAAGGCGAATTCCAGCTGGAACCCCCGCGCGACCTTGAAGAGGGCGAAGCGGCGGCGCAAGAGTGGGAAGACGACAACAGCCCTTCTGACAATCTGTAATAACGATTATTCGTACGGGCCGTGACTGGCATCCACGGGCAGCAACAGCGTGTCCATCACCAGCGATAGCGGTAAATCGAGAATGGTCAGCACACGCCACGGTCCGTCACGAACGTCCCACTGCACGCCGGGATAATATTGATTGCCGTGACCTTGTCCGGGAAAGGTGCGGCTGATGATACTGCCACAACCAGTGAGCAGAAGAATGGCGGCGCTAAGCGCGGTTATTTTCAGGAAATAATTCACAACATTTACTCACAATGAACTGGCGTTAGTTTAACTGCCTGTGAGGTGAAATACCTACTCCTGACGCGTAAAGATTGCGTCATATTCCGGGCGAAAAAAAAGCGGCATCTCTGCCGCTTTTCACTTTCTCATCTTCAGCGCTGTGGCAGCGCCTCTGGATTGAGCTTCAGCTTCTGATAGCTTTCCACCCACTGATGATATTTTTCCGCGCTTTCCCACAAACGTGAGTGCACACGCGCCAGCACCACTGGATCGCTAATCAGCTGCAGACGCTGCTCGCGGTTCAGTTTCTCTGGCGCATCACTCAGCGCCTGATCGACACGACGGTCGCGCGCATGGTCCAGCAAATCGCTCTGCTTATGACGCGATGTTGCCATCGCCGTCGCCAGCGCGTTAAACGCCGGGTTAAACAGCGCATGCATAAAGCCATTTTTCAGCGCGCGTTGACGGTTGATCTGCAGATAGTGATCGGTATCGACCAGCTCTTTTGGCGGCTCATACTCTTCCGGAATCAGGAACAGCTTAGCGTTCTTACTCTTCTGCCCTACCGTTGCACGGCTCGACATCACTGACACAAACGGCGACAGGATCAGAGAGAATACGATCGGCGACAGCCACCACAGGAAGTTCAGGTCGAGGAAGCCCATTCCGCCCGCCCACACGATACCCAACAGCATCTGTGAACCATGACGACGGAACGCTTCGCTCCACGGCGTCGCATCATCATCACGCTGCGGCGAGTTCCACACCACTTCCCAGCCGAGGAACGCACTGACCACGAACACGGTGTGGAACAGCATGCGTACCGGCGCCAGCAGCACCGAGAACAGCATTTCCAGAATCAGCGAGAAGAACAAGCGGATGGCGCCACCGTAAGGTTTCGCTCCCTTGAACCAAATCAGCACCACGCTCAACAGCTTCGGCAGGAACAACAGCACCAAAGTGGTTGAGAACAAGGCAATCGCCAGATCCGGACGCCATTGCGGCCACACAGGGAAAAGCTGGCGTGGTTGCAGGAAGTATGTCGGTTCCATCAGCGTGTGCACCACCTGCAAAGCAGTAGACAGCGCAAGGAACATGAACCACAACGGCGCAGAGAGATAAGACATTACACCCGTCAGGAACACCGCACGGTGAACCGGGTGCATCCCTTTTACCAGGAACAGACGGAAGTTCATCAGGTTACCGTGGCACCAGCGACGGTCACGCTTCAGCTCATCCAGCAGGTTCGGCGGCAGTTCTTCATAAGAGCCAGGCAGATCGTAGGCGATCCACACGCCCCAACCGGCACGACGCATCAGCGCAGCTTCAACGAAGTCATGCGACAAGATCGAACCGGCGAAGGAACCTTCACCCGGCAACGGTGCCAGCGCACAGTGCTCGATAAACGGCTGCACACGAATGATGGCGTTATGGCCCCAATAGTGTGATTCACCCAACTGCCAGAAGTGCAGACCGGCGGTGAACAGCGGACCGTACACGCGCGTCGCGAACTGCTGGCAACGGGCATACAGCGTATCCATACCTGACGCTTTCGGCGAAGACTGGATAATACCGGCGTTCGGGTTAGCATCCATCATGCGCACCAGACCGGTAAGACACTCACCGCTCATCACGCTGTCGGCGTCCAGCACCACCATGTAACTGTAGTTGCTGCCCCAGCGACGACAGAAGTCATCGATGTTGCCGCTTTTACGCTTCACACGACGACGACGACGACGATAGAAAATCTTGCCCGCGCCACCGACATCACGTACCAGCTCCATCCAGGCTTTCTGTTCGGCGATGGCGATATCGGCATCATAGCTGTCGCTCAGAATGTAGACGTCGAAGTGCTCGGCGTTGCCGGTACGTTTGACCGATTCCCAGGTCGCACGCAGGCCGGCAAACACGCGTTCTACGTCTTCATTACAGATCGGCATGATCAGCGCGGTACGATGTTCCGGATTCAGCGGCTCATCGCCGGTAGTCGAATACGAAATGCTGTACTTATCGCGACCAATCAGCAACTGCAGGAAGCCCATCAGCGCGGTCCAGAAGCCAGCTGAAACCCAGCAGAACAGAATGGCGAACAGGAACAGAATCCCGGTCTGCAGGATGTACGGCAGGATCAGCTCAACCGACTGCAGCCAGTTTTGGTTGAACATCTCGATCGGATCGATCAGCGTCCAGCCCTGATACGGCAGAATGGTTTTCATATACCAGGTTGCCACCACGGTCTGCAAAATCGTCAGAATCAGCAGCACGTAACGACGCATGGAGCCAACGTGGCGCCACTTGTCCTCAGTTTTCTGCTCTTCAACGGTGGCATAACGTGGATTGGACTTCTGGCCGCGCAGGGAATCCCATGCGCGCGCAATCGGGTTGGTGCGCCAGATCTCCGGGAACATCAGCGAACGCTTCACTTTCGGCATCGCCTTGAGTGTGGTGCGATCGAGATAATCCTTGCTGAGCTGCTGACCATCCGCCAAAGAGTCCGGCCAGGCCATTTGCACACGGGATGACACCGATTTCAGCGGCGCATCATCCGGGCGCTCGCTGGCGGCGTTATCCTGCCCCAGCGACGTATGAATAGCGTGGAACGCCTGCGCATTCTGTAGCGAATCGCTCAGACGGGCGCGCCCTGCCGCATCAAGCGGCAGAGCCTCCACGTAAGATTGAGGTAGAAATATCGATTTATTCATTGGCAGGTAGCTGATAGCTCCAGGTTTCCGTCAATGTCTTGTCGCCGCTCACCAGCGCCGCACGCATCTCAGTCGGCTGCTTGTTATCTTTCACACGCAGACGCAACACCAGACGCCAGCCTTTGGTCACCGGGTTGTAGCGCACACTCTGCTCAACCACGTCAGCGTTATTACCCACGCTCACCTGCGGTGCCACTTGCGTATTTTCCGGCAGCTTGCTCATCGCTTTGCCAACGAAATCCACGGTGAAGGCGATAGAACCATCAGGCTGACGCACCAGATTCGACTGCTTCACATCACCGGCAGAGCGCAGCGTGTCTTTCACCCAGGCGATATCGTCGGAGTGCAGCTGATTCTCGTCACGGGTGAAGTGCAGACGATACTGGAAGTTCATCTCTTTGCCTGGCTCTGGCAGTTTTTCCGGCGTCCAGAACGCAACGATGTTGTCGTTGGTTTCATCCGCGGTTGGAATCTCTACCAGCTCAACGCGACCTTTGCCCCAATCACCCTGCGGCTCAACCCAGCCACTTGGGCGCAGATCGTAGCGATCGTCGAGATCCTGGAAACGGCTGAAATCACGCGTGCGCTGCAGCAGACCAAAGCCTTTCGGGTTTTCAACGGTAAAGGTACTGACCGCCAGATGTTTCGGGTTATTCAGCGGACGCCAAATCCACTCTCCGTTACCGGCATGAATCGAAAGACCATTCGAATCGTGCAGCTCTGAACGGAAGTTGGTCACCGGCGAAGGCTGGTTAGCACCAAACAGGAACATACTGGTCAGCGGCGCCACGCCCAGTTTGCCGACGTTATCACGCAGGTAAACTTTGGACTGCACATCAACCGTCGATTCTTTGCCCGGTTTGATGATGAAGCGGTAGGCACCGGACGCACGAGGCGAATCCAGCAGCGCATAGATCACCAGCTGTTTGTCCTGCGGTTTTGGACGTTCAATCCAGAACTCTTTAAAGCGCGGGAACTCTTCGCCCGACGGCAAGGCAGTATCAATCGCCAGGCCGCGCGCCGAAAGACCGTACACCTGGCCTTCACCAATCACACGGAAATAGCTGGCTCCGAGGAAGCTGGTGATCTCGTCGTCTTTGCCCTTTTTGTTTAAAGGATACAACACCTTAAACCCAGCAAAGCCGAGGTTTTTGACTGAATCAGCATCGTGTTTTACGTTGCCGAAATTGAAGTAGTCAGGGTTATATTTAATTTCACGTACTGAAGACGCCGTCACTTCGTTAATTTTCACCGGCGTATCGAAATACATGCCCTGATGATAGAACTCAAGCTTAAACGGCGTGCGCAGTTTGCCCCAATAAGCTTTGTCGTGGTTAAACTGGATCTGCTGATAGTCAGCAAACTTCATTTCACGAAACTGAGAGGGTAAATTGCTTTTTGGCGCTTCGAAACTTTTCCCTGCCAACGCCTTGGCTTGTTTTGCAACATCATCAATGTTAAACGCCCAACTATTGTTGGCATACATAGCCAGCAGAACTGCCGCGCCTACCCAGCGCATCTTTACCAGTCCCACTTTATTATTCACATTATTCAGCACATCCCCCCCTTTCGTGTGCTTAGATCAAACCCGATTATCTTAAAGGATTATTCGGTTTTCCGACAGCGTATGTAATAGATTGTTCCGCTGATTTGTAAGCTGAAAGTGTGCTTTTAGGATAATTAAACCCCGCAAAATCACATACAGATTCACCTGATAGTATACCCTGTTTACAGCCGGTAGAATTTTCCTTCGGCATAATCCGGTTTCAGGGTGAAACCGGCAAGTAAACTGACTATTGGAAGATTATGAGTTCAGCAAAACCCGAACGTGAATATTTCCTCGATTCGATTCGCGCATATTTAATGTTATTAGGCGTGCCTTTTCACGTCTCCCTGATTTACTCCACGCAAAAATGGGCTGTGAACAGCCATGACGCATCGATGTGGTTGACGGTGTTGAATGACTTTATTCACGCCTTCCGCATGCAGGTGTTCTTTGTTATCTCAGGCTATTTTTCCTACATGCTCTACTTACGCTACCAGCCGCAACGCTGGTTGAAAGTGCGTCTGGAGCGTGTCGGCATCCCGATGTTAACCGCCGTTCCGCTGATTACGCTGCCGCAGTTTTTCATCACCAAAAATCTCACTGATAAAATCGGCGACTGGAACAGTTTCTCGCTGTACGACAAGTACAACACGTTGATGTGGGAGTTGATCTCGCATCTGTGGTTTTTACTGGTACTGGTGATTTTGACCACGCTCGGTATGGTGGCGTTTCGCTGGCTGAACCAGCAGCAGCGCGGCATCAATTATCAGCAAATTGGCTGGGGTAAACTGACGCTGGCGCTGCTGATTTATGCTTTAATTTGGTGCGCCTTCCGCCGCGTGCTGTTTTATTTTATCCCGGCCGTTTTTGCCGATGGCCTGTTCAGCATTGCCGTGATGCAAATGCTGATGTTCCTGCCGTTCTTTATGCTGGGCGCGTTGAGCTGGAAGCATCAGGCGCTGAAGGCGCTGTTTGTACGCTTTAATCCGGTGATGTGCTTTGGTGCTATCGCGGTATTTATCGCTTACAGCCTGAATCAGCGTTACAGCAGCGGTGAAGGTTGGCTGTACGAGATCGATATGATTATTTCGACGCTGATGGGTTTGTGCATGCTAAACGTCTGTTTTAGCTTCGGGCATAAGCTGCTGAACAGCCACTCGCCACGCATTATGTATTTGGTGAATGCTTCGCTGTTCATTTATCTGGTGCACCATCCGCTGACCATTTTGTACGGCATCTACATCACGCCGCACATTGGTAGCGACACGCTCGGTTTCTTTGTCGGCTTGCTGATGGTGTTTGGCGTGGCGTTTACGCTGTATGAAATCCATCTGCGCATTCCGCTGCTGCGCTTCCTGTTCTCCGGTAAGCCGCA
>NZ_DAMBSA010000244.1:2732-7197 GCF_032054795.1 Pantoea sp. CTOTU49201 | reverse complement strand
CTGATATCAATCCTGCGAGTGCCCACACAGATTGTCTGATAAATTGTTAAAGAGCATGCCGCGATTTCTCTAGCGGCGCGGGATGCGTATATTACGCTTTCCGCATTCTCAGTCAAGCATTTATTTTTGCTTTTCTGAAGGTTGCCTTGAAGACCACCTCCTGAACACATCGCTTCGTAAGCCGTTGTTCCGTGTCAGTGGAGGCGCAGTATAGGGATTTCTTCGGGGCTGACAAGTGCTAATTTCAAATTAATTTCCGAGTGCTGATTTTTTCGTCGAAACGCCACTAAACTGCTAATTTTTCCAGCAACGGGAAGCCATAACGCTGCAAAATCGGTGACAATTTCGTCACTTCATCATCCATACGCGTACAGAACGCTAAATTCTGCCCGGACGAAACCGCCTGCGGTGCTTCATGCTCTAATAACCAAACGGTACGACGCGCGATAGCAGCGCCCGAATCCACCAACCTTGTCCCTTCCGGCAGTACCAATTGCAGCTCATCACGTAATAAAGGGAAATGCGTACAGCCGAGAACCACGGTATCGGGCGGCTCTTTCATACGTAGCCAGGGTTGCACAGCGCGGCGCACATCGGCCAGTTCAACATCTTCGCCATGCAGCTTGGCTTCCGCCAGTTCCACCAGCTCAGCAGAACCGAGCATTTCGATTCTGCAGTCTCGGGCAAATTGCGCCACCAACTCATGCGTATAAGGACGTTTCACCGTGCCACGGGTGGCCAGCAATCCCACCACGCCGTTACGCGTCAGACGCGCAGCAGGTTTAATCGCAGGCACCACACCCACAACCGGGAATTCAAAGCGCTCACGCAGAGCTGGCAAAGAGATGGTACTGGCCGAGTTACAGGCGATGATCACCAGCGCAAGCGAAAAACGCTGAGTGATAGCCGTCACCACCGCCACTACACGCTCGACAATAAAGTCTTCTGATTTTTCGCCGTACGGGAAACCTTCATTATCGAAGGCGTAGAGATAGTGAAGATCCGGCAGTAGATGCCGGACCTCATCATAAACAGACAGCCCACCCACGCCGGAGTCAAACACCAGCACGGTGGGACGCAGATCAGAAGCTGTAGCTGGCGCTGAGGTAATACTCCATTCCTGGAGTTGGATAGCCATACGCTGTCTCATAATCTTTATCGAACAGGTTGGCAATTCTACCACGAACGGTGAGCTGTGATGTGACCGGATACGAGACAGCGAGATCTACCGTGCTGTAACTCGGTAAACGACGCTGCTCGCTGGCATATTCGCTGGTGTTGTTATCGTAGCGCTTACCGAAGTATTGATAGATGACATCGATATCAAAGTCATACACCGTCATACCCAGCTGATATTTAGCTTGTTCACGCGCACGACGCGCCAGCGTTTCACCGTCTGAATCACGACGAGCATCCAGATAACCCAAGGTGATCTGGTGATGCAGGAAGCTGGTATCAAAATCAGCTGTGGCTTCAATACCTTTCAGCGTAACGGCTTTTTCGTTGTAGTAGCCGCCCTCAAAAGTCACAGGATCAGAAGCGTAGGTAATGAGGTTGCTGACTTTATTGTGATACGCCGCAACACGCCAATTAACCGGACCGGTTAAACCTTCCAGCGCGGCTTCCCACTGTTTTGATTTCTCAGGATTGAGATCGGGATTGGAGCTGATACCAAAACGCTTCAGACCATAAAGCTGGCCTAATGTCGGCGCCTGGAAGCCCGTGCCGTAAGAGAGTGAAGCTTTGTAGCCCGGCACAAACTCCCAACCCGCAGCCGTTTGCCAGGTGCCATGACGGCCAAAGTCTTCGTTATCATCGCCACGCGCCGAACCTTCGAGGGTGACATTGCCAAACTGCTGCTGAGCCGTCAGGTAAGCGCCGGTGTTGTCTTGCTTGTAACCATCTTCATCACGCGGTGCGCCAGAATAGAGTTGTCCAACCGAGCTCAGTTTCTGCTGCTGCCAATCCAGGCCCGCGCTGACCATGCCATGGCCCACCGCAAAGGTGTTACCCCATTGCAGGTTGCGCTGCTCCATGTCATCCAGACTATTGGAGTCGGCATAGCGGCCGTCAGATCCAACGTAGTTGTAGATTTTGTACTTTTGATAGCTGGCGGTCAGCTGTGAAGAGTAATCCTCTTTATTAAAGCGCAGACCGGTATCAAACGAGTGATTGTAGATCTGTTGCTCATCCTGGCCACCGACATAACCCGCATCGTAATCTGAGTTCGCGGCGTAACCGTAACCACGGAAGAAGCCAGAGAACGCATCATTAAACTTGTGGTCAACGCCGGCCCAGAACGCCTTATTACGCCAGCCATCACGATCGCGATCGGTTGGCGATGTTGAGCCCGGCTGAACGTTGTAGCCATTAGTAGCCTGATAAGAACCCGCCACCGTTACGCGCGTCTGGTCCGTGACATTTTGATTGATGCCGCCGCTGTATTCCTGATACCCCTTCGAACCAAAGCCAGCCGTCAGCGAGTTTTGATTATTCGGGTTTTGCGTAATGACATTCACCACGCCGCCAATCGCATCAGCGCCGTAAACGGCAGAACGCGGGCCGCGAATAAACTCAACGCGCTGGATAATAGAAACAGGAATTTGGTTGAAGTCAGCTACGCCGGTGATACCCGGTTTAGAGAACGGCACGCCATCCACCAGAATCAGCGTATGACGCGCTTCCGAACCCCGCACATACATAGAAGCGCTTTGTCCAATGCCGCCGCTTTGCGCGATATCCACGCCCGGCAGGCGACGCAACACTTCCAGCAGGTTCTTAGATTGCCACTGATCGATCTCGTCACGGGTGACAACGGAAGTCGAAGCCAGCACCGACGAGACTGGCTGTGCGAAGCGGTTAGCGGTAACGATTTGCGTATCATCATTCTGCTGCGCGTAGCCAAATTGCGCCCAGAGAGACAACGCCGTTGCACTGAAGGCAAACAGCGAAGCATGTGTTTTTTTCATTGTTATAGCATCCAAAAGACGAAGCAGGATGCCGCACGACTACGACCAATAGCTCGCGATGGTCGTATGTATTGCGACGTCACACCGGCAGGTCTTCGGGCTGAGAATCATAAATGGTGAAAAACTTCCCATCCGGCAGGACAGTGTTTGTAAGTGCCATCACCACGACATTCTTTACCGCTGCGCGTCAGCTCCAGATTCACACTGGATTCCCTTTTAACTCAAGGAGGCCGGCAGGCGCAGTCTACGGCCAGGAAGGCCGGAAATCCAGACTTCCAGCCATCTTGTTTTCCGCAGGGCTGGACATCAGCAGTTGAATGCCTACAATCGCCCGGCAAGCCAGCTTATTACCAGGATTAAAGATGACACCCGAACAGCTCCCGATTGAACAATACGACGCGCAACTGGCGGAAAAAGTCAGCCGCTTACAGGCGATGATGGTGCCCTTTGCTGCGCCCGACGTGGAGGTGTTCCGTTCGCCGGTCAGCCACTATCGGATGCGTGCCGAATTCCGCATCTGGCACGACGGTGACGATCTCTACCACATCATCTTTGATCAACAGACCAAGCAACGTATCCGCGTCGATCAATTCCCTGCGGCCAGTGAATTGATCAACCAGCTGATGCCAAAACTGATCGCGGCGATCCGCGACAACCGCGCGCTGCGTTTTAAGCTGTTCCAGATCGATTACCTGTCGACCATGAGCAACCAGATCGTCATCTCGCTGCTCTATCACCGCAAGCTGGAAGAGGAGTGGACTGCCGAAGCCAGCGCCCTGCGCGACAGCCTGCGCGCCGAAGGCTTTGACGTGCAGCTGATTGGCCGCGCCACCAAAACCAAAATCTGCCTCGAGCGCGATTACGTTGATGAACGCCTGCTGGTCGCCGGTAAAGAGATGATTTATCGTCAGGTGGAGAACAGCTTCACCCAGCCAAACGCGGCGATGAATATTCAGATGCTGGAGTGGGCGCTGGACGTGACGCAGGATTCGCGTGGCGATCTGCTGGAACTCTATTGCGGTAACGGCAACTTCTCGCTGGCGCTGGCGCGTAACTTCCGCCGCGTGCTGGCCACCGAGATTGCCAAGCCGTCAGTCGCGTCCGCGCAATACAACATTGCCGCCAACCAGATTGATAACGTGCAGATTATTCGTATGGCCGCCGAAGAGTTTACTCAGGCGATGACGGGTGTGCGCAGCTTCAATCGTTTAGAAGGCATCGACCTGAAGAGCTATCAGTGCGAAACCATTTTTGTCGATCCGCCGCGCAGCGGGCTGGATGAGGAAACCGTGAAGATGGTGCAGGCGTATCCGCGCATCCTTTATATCTCCTGCAACCCGCAAACGCTGTGCGACAACCTCGCAGTGCTGGGAGAAACGCATGATGTCACGCGTTTGGCGCTGTTCGATCAGTTCCCGTATACCCATCATATGGAATGCGGCGTGCTGCTGACGCGCAAGGCCTGATGAATCGGTCGCCATGAATGGCGACCCTAC
>NZ_DAMBSA010000244.1:0-2632 GCF_032054795.1 Pantoea sp. CTOTU49201 | reverse complement strand
CCGATATCCGGATATTCAGCCCGCACCAGCGCGCTATAAACCAAAATACCCAGCAGGAAGAACGCCGCCGCCAGTGAAGGCATGCCGTCTGGCATATTGCGGTTGAGATAACGCTGATGCAGACACCAGGCCGCAAGGCCAAGCGCAATCAGCGGGAATATCGAAAAGGGAACAAACGTGCTGAACAGCACCGAAAAGGAGCCGTTGATCGCTAAACCGGTGATAAAAGCCAATAAAAGCGTTCCTTTATCGCGTGGGTTTTGCTCAATCATTTCATTATCCTTATCACATTACTCTTCGGGTTTTTCCAGGGTAACCGCCAGGCGCTCTTGCTCCCGGCGATACCAGTAATAAGCACCTTTGGCGATCATGCGCAGCTGCAGCACTAATCGATCCTCCAGCTTGCGGCGCTGCTCAATATCAACGTCCAGCACTTCGGCACCCGCGCTAAACACAATCGTTACCATTGCTTCGGCCTGCGCTTCGGTGAAGCTGCGCGGCATGCGATTTTCCAGCTCAAGGTAATCGGCCAGTTCGGCGATGAAGTGCTGAATCTCACGGGCAACGGCGGCACGAAATGCTGCCGAGGTTCCGGAGCGCTCGCGTAGTAAGAGCCGAAAAGCGTTGGGATTGTTCCCGATGAACTCCATAAAAGTTGCCACCGAGGTTTTGATGATGCTGCCGCCCTTGGCAATACGCTGGCGCGCCTGACGCATTAACTGGCGCAGCATCAAGCCGCTTTCGTCCACCATGGTCAAGCCCAGCTCGTCGACATCGCGGAAGTGACGATAAAATGAGGTCGGCGCAATCCCCGCTTCGCGTGCAACTTCGCGCAAACTCAGGCTGGCAAAACTCCTTTCTGCACTTAACTGACTGAAGGCAGCTTCAATCAGTGAACGTCGTGTACGTTCTTTTTGTAGCGCTCTGACGCCCATTTTCCCGGCCTTTTAGGTGATTTGGCAGGCACTATAACAAACTTTTCAGCGTACAGCGGTGCAAACTTTGTGAACGCCTGTGAACCTCACGCTTTGTCAAACTTCAGCAATTTACGCTGTTAGAATTCAGATGTGCGCGGCGAGATGTTAGAATCTCGTTGTAAAAATGTGATAAAAAAATAGGACGTACTGGTATGCAAAAGTCTTACGATTACGATGCCATTGTGATTGGCTCCGGTCCGGGCGGCGAAGGTGCGGCGATGGGGCTGGTGAAGCAGGGAGCGCGTATTGCAGTGATCGAACGCTACCACAACATCGGCGGCGGTTGTACTCACTGGGGAACCATCCCTTCCAAAGCCCTGCGTCACGCTGTCAGCCGTATCATTGAGTTCAATCAAAACCCACTTTACAGCGATCACACTCGACTCCTGCGCTCCTCATTCGCCGACATTCTCAACCACACCGAGAACGTGATCAGTCAGCAAACCGCGATGCGTCAGGGTTTCTACGAGCGCAACCGCTGTGAACTTTATCAGGGCGATGCCCGATTTGTTGATGCCAACACCATCGAAGTGGAACAACCCGACGGCACCCGCGAGCGCTTAACCGCTGAGAAATTCGTTATTGCCTGCGGTTCTCGTCCGTATCATCCAGCGGATGTCGATTTTACCCATCCACGCGTTTACGATTCCGACTCCATCCTCAACCTGCACCATGAACCTGGCCACGTGATCATTTATGGCGCCGGCGTAATTGGCTGTGAATATGCCTCGATTTTCCGCGGCCTGAACGTCAAGGTTGACCTGATCAACACCCGCGACCGCCTGCTGGCGTTCCTCGATCAGGAGATGTCAGATTCCCTCTCCTATCACTTCTGGAACAGCGGCGTGGTGATTCGTCACAACGAAGAGTTCGAGAAGATTGAAGGCGTTGATGACGGGGTGATTATTCACCTTAAATCGGGCAAAAAAGTGAAAGCCGATTGCCTGCTGTACGCAAACGGTCGAACCGGTAACACCGATTCACTGGCGCTGGAGAACGTGGGACTGGAAGCGGATGGCCGTGGCCTGCTGAAAGTAAACAGCATGTACCAAACCGCGCTGCCACATATTTACGCGGTTGGCGACGTGATTGGTTATCCAAGCCTGGCTTCTGCTGCTTACGATCAGGGCCGCATCGCCGCGCAGGCAATTATCAAAGGTGAAGCCACCGCGCATCTGATCGAAGATATTCCAACCGGGATTTACACCATTCCGGAGATCAGCTCCGTAGGTAAAACCGAACAGCAGCTGACGGCGATGAAAGTGCCGTATGAAGTGGGTCGTGCGCAGTTCAAACATCTGGCGCGTGCGCAGATTGTTGGTATGCACGTCGGCAGCCTGAAGATTCTGTTCCACCGCGAAACCAAAGAGATTTTAGGGATTCACTGCTTTGGCGAGCGTGCTGCGGAGATCATTCACATCGGCCAGGCCATCATGGAACAGAAGAACGGCGGCAACACGATTGAGTACTTCGTGAATACCACCTTCAACTATCCCACCATGGCCGAAGCCTATCGTGTGGCAGCGTTAAACGGCTTAAACCGCCTGTTTTAACGAGGTATCCAGATAACCCTTCATGTGGGTTTTGATTGCTTCTGCCAACTGCTCATAGCGGCTGCGCAGAGGCGATCCTGGACGATAGACCAACGCGATGGT
>NZ_DAMBSA010000243.1:6806-7228 GCF_032054795.1 Pantoea sp. CTOTU49201 | reverse complement strand
ACAGTTCTGGAATCAAGATTTGTAAATTTTGTGTTCGTAACGGTAAAGGCACCGCGCGCAGCGTGACGTGCTGCCCTTCTCGTTGTAAATCAATGCCCATCTGGCTCAGCAGCGCGGCGTGATCGGTGATAGCGGCCAGCTCCGGCGCGGCAATTTTCAGGCGCACCGGTATCAGCAGCGGCTGCGGTTTTAAACCTTCTTCGCCTGGTTGCAGCTGGGCCTGTTTTAGCCAACGTGCCGCCACGGCCAGCGATAACAATTGCAGCGCGCTTCCACGTTCCAGCAGCGCATAACGATCCTGCAAAACGCTTAACACGCGGCCAAAACTTTGCGCGTGGGCGGCCAGCGGTGCTTCGCGCGTTTCCGGCTGACGCACCGGAGCCGCAGCAGGTGTAGAACGCGGCGTTTCTACCACCGCCGTT
>NZ_DAMBSA010000243.1:0-6796 GCF_032054795.1 Pantoea sp. CTOTU49201 | reverse complement strand
TGCTTATACGCATTGCCTTCACGCGCACTGTAAACCGGCTCTTTATTCTGCCAGTTTGCACCCGCCGCTGCAGAAGCGCCGCCGCTGCTGCGTAGCGTGTTGCTGGGCTGGGCAAAGTGGTTCGCACCTGCCGCCTGACGGTTTTCTGGCTGCCACTTCGGTGCCGGTTCTTCGGCGTGGGCGATGGGCAATTCCGGCGCGCGACTGGCTTGCAGCGCACTCATCACGCCTTGCCAGATAAAATCATGTACCAAACGCGACTGATGGAAACGCACCTCATGCTTTGCCGGATGGACGTTGACGTCTACCTGATGCGGATCGATCTCCAGATAGAGCACGTAAGCCGGCTGCTGATCGTCGCCCAACTGCGTTTGATACGCCTGACGAATCGCGTGATTGATCAGCTTGTCGCGCATCATGCGTCCGTTGACGTAGCAATATTGCAGGTCGGTAACCTGGCGCGAGCCATTGGGATCGGCGACCCAACCGCGCAGCGCTAAATCGTCGTGCTGCCACTCAATACGCAAAGCGTGCTGCATAAACGTGGTACCGCAAATGGCACCTAAACGCCGCTCCCGCTGCGTATCTTCAATGACCGCGCGATACTGGCGCATCAACTTACCGTTGTGGCTAAGCGAAATGGCGACGTCAAAGCGTGCTAGCGCAATACGACGAATCACCTCATCAATATGGGTAAATTCGGTCTTTTCGGTACGCATGAATTTGCGGCGGGCGGGCGTGTTATAGAACAGGTCGAGCACTTCCAGCGATGTGCCCACCGGATGCGCAGCCGGTTTCACCGTCACATCCATATCGCGCCCTTCTGCGTAGGCTTGCCAGGCTTCACTTTGATCGGCGGTGCGTGAAGTCAGCGTTAAACGAGAAACGGAACTGATACTGGCAAGCGCTTCGCCACGAAAACCGAGGCTCATGATCGCTTCAAGATCATCAAGCGAGGCTATTTTGCTGGTCGCATGCCGCGCCAGCGCCATCGCCAGTTCATCTTTGGCGATGCCGCAGCCGTTGTCGCGAATGCGGATGAGCTTCGCGCCACCTTTTTCAATATCGACATCAATGCGCGTGGCACCGGCATCCAGGCTGTTTTCCACCAGCTCTTTTACGACCGACGCCGGACGCTCAACCACTTCGCCTGCGGCAATCTGGTTCGCCAGCTGCGGCGGTAAAATCTGTATTGGCATGGTGGTGATCCTTCTGGCTGGTTGGCTCACAGGGAGCCAACAATCAGGATTGCGGAATTTTTAAGTTTTGCCCCAGCATCACATTGCTCGACTTCATATTATTCGCCTGCATGATGGCTTTCGAGCTCACACCATAGCGCGCGGCAATGGCCGTCAGCGAATCGCCGCGCACCACTTTATGCCGGGTTGGACGACTCGCCGCCGCCACGCTAACGCTGGATTTCGCGGGCACCTTCAGGCGCTGTCCCACCCAAACCACATCGCGCTTCAGGCTATTCATCTCACGTAACGTCGCCATGCTCACGCCATATTTTGCCGCGATGCCGGACGGCGTTTCGCCACGCGTCACGGTATGACGCTGCGTCGCGCCGGTATATTGCACCGTGCCGGTCGCCGGGTTGCTGGCGACGCTAACCGCTGGTGCGCTGTCCAGCGGCCGGTTTTCCTCCTTTGGGATCGATTGCAGCGGATGCGTAAGGAAATAATTGCGCAGGCCTTTATAAATCGACTGAGCAATCTTCTCCTGATACGCGCTGCTGCCAAGCAGCCGCTCCTCCGCGGCATTACTAATAAAGCCGGTTTCGACCAGTAAAGAAGGAATATCCGGGGAACGTAAAACGCCAAGGCTGGCATGTTCCGGCAGACGTTTATGCAGCGGCGTGATACCGCGCAGCTGCTGCAGGACTTTGACGGCGACGTCATAACCTACACGCTGTGAATGACCAAACTGCAAGTCCAGAACCGCCTGGCTGAGATAGGGATCGGCCTGGCTGTTCGCCAGCAGATCGCCTGCGCCGCCCAGCAGCTCAGATTGTTTCTCTTTCTGTTCCAGCCAGTTCGCCATTTCGTTATTGGCGCGGCGGTTAGACAGCACCCAAACCGATGCGCCGGTGGCCGAATGATTTGGCGCGGCGTCGGCGTGAATGGATACCAGCAGATTCGCGTTCTCTTTACGTGCCACTTCCGAACGGCCCATCACCGAGATGAAATAGTCGCCGTTACGCGTCAGCACCGGTTTGAACATCGGATCCTGATCCATCAGCGCTTTCAATTTACGCGCAATCGAGATGGTGACATTTTTCTCATGCAAACCGTGCTGGCCTGATGCACCGGGATCCTGACCGCCGTGTCCGGCGTCAATCGCCACAATCACCACATCGTTGCGGCTGACCGAGTTGCCGGGACGCACGGTGGTATTGCTGCTGGTTACCGCAGTCACCTGATTGGCGTTGAACGGATTGCCCTGGCTGCTGCTCTGCGGCTGGCTTTCACGCGCCGTGGTGACAGGCGCAACAGCGGCCGGACGTTTCGCTGGCTGCGTCCCACGAATGGTGAACACCACGCGATAATTACTGCCATCGCGCTGCGTGCTGGCGCGCGTCTGCGCGGGCTGCGTCAGTTCGAACACTAAACGCAGGCTTTGCTTATCTTTCGGCTGGCTATGACGAATGCGCTGCACAATATTTTCGCCGCTAAAATTCAGCGGCAAACCTTTAATCGCGCCGCTTTGACGAATATCCAGCACCACACGATTGGGATTATGCAGCGGGAAAAAGCCATACACCGGCTGACCGTTAAAGCTCAGCGTGACGGTGGCCTGGCTATCGCCATTTTCAACTTTGATATCTGATAACGTGGCAGACAACGCCGAGGCAGAAAACAGGCACAGCAAGCCCAGTACAATGATTCTCATCCGTGACATCATGCCGGATCCCTGCCTTGCTGGAATTGGGTTAACAGCGCTTCGCCCGTGGCGGAAACTGCACTAATTTCGGCTTCACGCGCCGCATCAACATAGCGCAACGTCAGCGCTAAATCGGGCTCAGGCAGCACGCCAGTTCCCTGCTGCGGCCACTCCACCAGACAAAGCGCATCGCCGGTGAAATAGTCACGAATACCCATAAATTCTAGCTCTTCAGGATCGGCAAGACGATAGAGATCGAAATGGTACAGTGTGCGAGAGCCAAGCTCGTAGGGCTCGACCAGCGTATAAGTTGGGCTTTTTACATTGCCTTGATGGCCGAGCGCCTGCAGAAAACCACGGCTAAAGGTGGTCTTACCGGCCCCCAGATCGCCATAAAGATAGATCACCAGCGCGCTAGTGCAGACGCGCGCCAATTGCGCACCCAGATTCAGGGTTGCCGCCTCATCGGGCAAAGGGATAACACAGGTCTTCATGCTTTATTGTTGGATCATCTCTGGATTAACAAACTGCCACAGCAGCTCGAACAAATCAGTGGCTAACATGCCGCGTGTACCGCGTTGACGCGCGACGGCATCGGCTGTTGCCCCATGCGCGACACAGCCTGCGCAGGCTGCATCAAGTAATGTCAGTTTCTGGCCGAGCAGAGCGGCAATAATACCGCTCAGCACATCGCCCATGCCGCCGGATGCCATGCCCGCGTTACCCACATCGGCAATGGCGATGTCACCCGCCGCGCTGGCAATCACCGTGCCCGCGCCTTTCAACACCACCACGCCGCCGTAGCGTTTCGCCAGGGCGCACGCAGCATGTAAGCGGTCACTCTCAATCTCGCTGGTTTTCACTCCCAGCAAGCGTGCAGCTTCGCCGGGATGCGGCGTAATGATGCGATTCTGACGGTTATCCTGCTTGATTGCCAGCAGGTTAAGCGCATCCGCATCCCAAAGCATCGGCTTTTCACTGGCCGCGATCTTTTTCAGTGCCTTCTGAGCCCAATCACGCTGGCCAAGCCCCGGCCCAACGGCGATGACATCCGCCCACTCCAGCGCCTGATCCAGACGTTCATCGCTCAGCGCATCAACCATTAACTCCGGTCGCGCGGTGAGAATCGGGCCAATATTATCTTCATGCGTCAACACGCGCACAAGTCCGGCACCGCTTCGTAGTGCGGCTTCACCGGTCATACGAATCGCACCCGCCGTGCCGCTATCGCCGCCGACCACCAACAGCCGACCTTGGTCGCCTTTGTGTGAGGTCGCACGACGCGGTTTCAGCCAGCGCGTTAAATCCCCAGCGTCATAGCGTGAAATCGATGCCTTCTCAGCGGCAAGGAACGCCGACAAGCCCAACTCGTGGTTATGCAACACGCCAACGTAATCGCGCGCCTTGCCGGTCAGTTGGCCGGGTTTCAGCGCAATCATGCTCAGCGTGTGATCAGCGATGACCGTTTCGCCCGGCGCCGTGCCGTTAGCCGCCAGCAAACCGGAAGGAATATCGATCGCCAGCACCGGTGCAGCATGCGCGTTGATCAGCGTAATCAGGCGATCGTAGGGATCCGCAGGTGCACGATTCAGGCCGGTGCCGAGCAGCGCATCAACAATCACATCAACCTTTTCCGGCCACGGCGCATCCGCCGCGTGAATCACACCGCCAGCCGCCAGCCATGCGTCTTGAGCCTGCTGCGCCTCTTCTGGTAAGACTTTGCTGCCCGCGCACGCCAGCAGCGTTACGTTCAATCCTGCGGCTTGCGCCAGTCGCGCCACCACAAAACCATCGCCGCCATTGTTGCCGTGCCCGCACAGTACCAACCAATGTTGCGCCTGCGGCCACAGTTGGCAGACTAATTCATAGCTGGCCTGGCCAGCGCGTTGCATCAGCTCAAACAGCGTTAAGCCCAGGCTATCGGCGGCATCGCGTTCCAGTTGTGCCATCGCCTGCGCAGGCCAGACAGAGTGTGGTAAACTGCGCGCGTTTGCTTCAATTGCCTGGTTTCTCATGTCATATCCTCTCGATCTTCAACAGCTCGCTCAACAAATCAAACAGTGGGGACGCGACCTCGGCTTCCAGCAGGTGGGTATTTGCGATACTGATCTGAGCGCCGAAGAGCCCAAACTGCAGGCGTGGCTGGATAAGCAATATCACGGCGAGATGGATTGGATGGCGCGCCACGGCATGATGCGCGCGCGGCCACATGAACTGTTGCCCGGCACGCTGCGCGTGATTAGCGTACGCATGAACTACCTTCCAGCCAAAGCCGCCTTTGCCAGCACCTTAAAAAATCCGCAGCTGGGCTATGTAAGCCGCTATGCGCTGGGCCGCGACTATCACAAAGTATTGCGCAATCGACTGAAAAAGCTCGGAGAAATGATTCAGGCGCACTGTGGCGAACTTAATTTTCGCCCATTCGTCGATTCCGCGCCGATTCTCGAACGCCCGATAGCCGCTAAAGCCGGTTTAGGCTGGACCGGCAAACATTCGCTAATCCTTAACCGTGAAGCGGGCTCCTGGTTCTTCCTCGGCGAATTGCTGATTGATCTGCCGTTACCGGTTGATCAGCCACAGGAAGAGCAGTGTGGACGCTGTGTCGCCTGCATCACTATCTGCCCCACTTCCGCTATCGTCGAACCTTACGTGGTCGATGCCCGGCGCTGCATCTCCTATCTCACCATCGAGTTGGAAGGCGCAATTCCTGAAGAGTTCCGTCCGCTAATTGGGAATCGAATTTATGGCTGCGACGATTGCCAGCTGATTTGCCCGTGGAATCGTTACGGCCAGTTAACCGATGAAGATGATTTCTCACCGCGCGCGGTGCTGCATGCGCCGCCGCTCACCGAACTATTCAAATGGGATGAAGCCAAATTTCTGCGCATCACTGAAGGTTCAGCGATTCGGCGTATTGGGCATTTGCGCTGGTTGCGAAACATTGCGGTGGCATTGGGCAATGCGCCCTGGACAGAAGAAAATATGGCGGCATTAGAGTCGCGCAGCGGCGAACATCCACTGCTTGATGAACATATTGAATGGGCGATTGCACAGCAGTTGCAGAAACGCGCGGCGCAAGCGGTGGAAGTGCAACCAGCGAAGAAACAGCGGCTGGTGCGCGCGGTCGAAAAAGGCCTGCCACGTGATGCGTGATTGAGCAGTCGCACAGGATAAAACGCTTTTCCACATGCTGTGAATAAAATTATCCAACGGAATAGTGATGGAGATCGTAATTTCATCTAAAGGGTAAGATCACAGTCTGAAATACGTTTAACCACTTATAAATCAAGAAGCTAAGCGATTATTGTAAATATTCACGTCGTGTTTAGCGCGCAGGGGCTTGTCCAGAGCTTGTGGATAACTCTGTTCAAAACAGTTTTAAACAACGGGGAAAACGCCGTCAGAACCTTGCAGGCACATTGTGGATAACCTGTAAGATAACTGCGTCAGACAACAAGCATTATCGATGCTAGCGAGGCGTGCAAAATTTCCAGAAAAAACGATGATGCATGCGATAAAAATATCAGCAGCAGTTTTAATTCTGATTGCGCCTAAGGGCAAATAACATTAGTGAATATAAAAATTTGGAGCGGGAAACGAGACTCGAACTCGCGACCCCGACCTTGGCAAGGTCGTGCTCTACCAACTGAGCTATTCCCGCATAATCTTCGTATTTTAGTCTGCTACTGCGTTGGCTGCCTTCGCTCACCCAGGTCACTTACTGATGTAAGCTCCCAGGGATTCGTTCAGTTGCCGCCTTGTTGCAAACTAAAATACTCGATTCTGCATCTTCGTATTTTTGTCACAACAATCACGCTAACGACTAAATCCGTGATTTGGATGGTTTACTACAAACTCTGGAGCGGGAAACGAGACTCGAACTCGCGACCCCGACCTTGGCAAGGTCGTGCTC
>NZ_DAMBSA010000242.1:0-7249 GCF_032054795.1 Pantoea sp. CTOTU49201 | reverse complement strand
GTAATCTCCGCATCGTGCTGGCGCGAAGTCTTGGTCATCATCAACGTCGCGCGATCGACGCGCACAAAGCCCAGCGGCGCGATCAAGGTGCCATCACTCAACTCCTGACGCACCAGCAAGCGCGGCGCCATAATCACGCCCAATCCATTTCTCGCCGCCTGAATGCCTAACGTCAAATTATCGAAATGCTTGCCGATCCAGTAATTGCCGCGCACGCCGCTGGTTTTCGCCCATTCGGCCCACGCATGCAGCCGCGTATCGGCGTGCAGCAACGGCAGCGAGGCGAGATCCTGCTCGCTCTGAAAACGGGCCGCAAACTGCGGGGCGCACAGCGGGCCGATGTAATCATCGCTGATCAAAGTGGCATCAATATCGTCATC
This sequence comes from Pantoea sp. CTOTU49201, assembly GCF_032054795.1. Lineage (NCBI taxonomy): Bacteria > Pseudomonadati > Pseudomonadota > Gammaproteobacteria > Enterobacterales > Erwiniaceae > Pantoea > Pantoea sp. CTOTU49201. Next base: position 6,869 of record NZ_DAMBSA010000242.1, on the reverse strand, counting down.
CGGCGACTGCTCGGCGCTGAGAATCAGCACATCGGTGTGCTCGCTGCGCAGCTGGTCGATCTCCACCAGCGACTGAAACTGCACTTCAATATCGGGATAGCGCTGATAGAAGCTGGCGATGCGCGGAATCAGCCATTGCGAGAGAAAGCTGGGTGCGCAGGAGACGCTAAGGTGATGGCGCATGCCGGTACGGATGCTTTCGCAGGTAGTTGAGAGTTCGCTAAAAGCTTTCTGACAGCTCACCAGCAAACGTTCACCGTGTGAGGTTAATTTGACGCGTCCATTGGTACGCACAAACAGCGGCTTACCCATCCAGCTCTCCAGCTGTCGAACCTGATGGCTAATGGCGCTATGGGTCACATGCAGACGTTCGGCCGCAACGCTAAAACTGCTATACAGTGCCGCCTGGTGGAAATAGTGCAGTGCACGTAACGATGGAAGCGCGGTCATACTCGTCCCCTGTGTAAAAACCTAACAGGGATTGTCAGTTTATATCATTTTAATGTCCAGCCGCATTGGCCTAACCTTTCCCCCAGATTCTGGCGGGTTGACGGCTCCGGTTCTCTGTGTTTCACGCCGACTATCACCGCAGGTTTCACCTCCCACACACAGCACAATAATAAGAGACCTATCACGCGATGGCTCCACAACTTGCTTCTGCCAGGGCGGCGGCGGCGCGCGATAAGCTTCGCGGCTTGCTTTCCCGTCATTACCGGCTTGAAAACTACGATCTTTTCTTCGCACCCTCTTTGCATATCTCGCGGGTGTTGCTTTCCCAGCTGTTTCTCCGTCAGGAACAATCACGTAATCAAACGCGCTATGCCTCGCACCATCCGGTCAGCGAACTCAGCGTGCTGCCCACCTTGCCGATGACGGCGGGCAATATTGCGTTGGTGGATCATGTTGATATGCAGCAAGGTCGGGTGCGGGCGCTAAGCGAATGCCAAAGCCACGGCGTTACCGATGCATCGGAGTCGTTTGCCACGCAACTTCATAAACGGCTGGTGAGCGATGCGCGCCTGTTTGTTGCTCGCCTCGATCGTCACGCGGCATTATGCGGCGATCTGGTGTTGATCGCGTTGCGCACCGCCGATTTCAGCACGCTGGTGCGCAGCGAACTGCGGCTGTTTGAGCAAGGATTAGCGCTTCGTGACGCACCAGAACAGGCGCTGACGATGATGGAGGGCAGCGAATGGCGCCCGTTCAATATTGCGATGGTGGAAAATATCGCACTCGACTCGCCTTATATCCTGCACTCCATTCAGCAACCGGGTTTACCCTTTGCGCTTTTTCCGCTGCCGAACGGCCTCAATGCCAGTGAATTGCCGCAGGATATTCAGGTGCTGCCAGATCAGGCGCGTTTACGCCTGCGCGCCGATATACGCGGCGGCGTCAATAAACAGCAGAACGTCACGCCTGTACTGAAAAAACGTCTCAAAGACGCACTCATGCTTAGCCGTAATTCCTAAAAACGGGCACTCTGCTGGTATTTGCTGACAAAGCAGGTCAAAGTAGACCTTTCGTGACGAGCGCGCCCGTTTCCTTGTGGTGCGCGGGCCATAATGGTATGTTCTTCGCCTTCTCAGATTGAACAATGCGATTCGCAAGGGGAATTACGCAATGCGTATTATTCTGCTCGGAGCTCCGGGCGCAGGTAAAGGCACTCAGGCTCAATTCATCATGGAGAAATACGGTATTCCGCAAATCTCCACCGGTGACATGTTACGTGCGGCAGTCAAAGCAGGTACGGAACTGGGCCAACAGGCAAAAGCGATCATGGATGCCGGTAAACTGGTGACTGACGAGCTGGTGATTGCGCTGGTTAAAGAGCGTATCGCGCTGGAAGACTGCAAAAACGGTTTTCTGCTCGATGGCTTCCCACGCACCATCCCGCAGGCTGACGCCATGAAAGAAGCGGGCATCAAGGTTGACTACGTGCTGGAGTTCGCTGTACCGGACGAGCTGATTGTGGATCGTATTGTTGGTCGTCGCGTTCATACGCCATCGGGCCGCGTGTATCACGTCACTTACAATCCACCGAAAGTGGAAGGTAAAGATGACCTGACCGGCGAAGAGCTGACCACGCGTAAAGATGACCAGGAAGAGACCGTGCGTAAGCGTCTGGTGGAATACCATCAGCTGACCGCGCCGCTGATTGCCTACTACGGCAAAGAAGCGCAAGACGGCAACACCGAATATCACAAAATCGACGGCACGCGTCCTGTCGCTGAAGTGAGCACGCAATTGGCCACGATTCTCGGTTAATGCGTTGATGGGGCCGGTTGTCCGGCCCTTTTGCAGCAATTGCTTTCCCCTCCCTCGATTTCCGCTACAATTTCCCCCTGATTTTGCATTCGACCCATTCGTTTCGACATCAAGGAAATACCATGAGGCAAGAAAAGCCCGGGGTTTTGCTGGTTAACTTAGGCACACCAGACGCACCCACAACACCTGCGGTTAAACGCTATCTGAAACAATTCCTCGGCGATCCACGAGTGGTTGATACACCGCGCTTATTGTGGTGGCCGATTCTCAATTTCATCATCGTGCCTTTCCGCTCGCCACGCGTGTCGAAACTTTATGCTTCCGTGTGGATGGATGAAGGTTCACCACTGATGGTGTTCAGCAAGCGTCAGCGTGACGCATTGGCGCAGCGCCTCGATATGCCGGTTGAACTTGGCATGAGCTACGGCCAGCCAAGCCTCGACAGCGCGTTAAAGCGCTTGCTGGATCAGGGCGTAACCAAACTTATCGTGCTGCCGCTCTATCCGCAGTTCTCCTGCTCAACGGTTGCCGCTGTATGGGATGGCTTAGCCACCAGCTTCAAACCGCTGCGTTCACTGCCGGAAGTGGCGTTTATCCGCGATTACGCCGAGCATCCGGCTTACATCGCCGCACTGAAAGCCTCGGTTGAGCGCTCGTTTGCGCTGCATGGCGAACCGGATCTGTTGGTGCTGTCGTATCACGGCATTCCGCAGCGTTTCGCCAATGAAGGCGACGATTATCCGCTGCGCTGCAAAGACACCACCGACTCGCTGGCCGCGGCATTGGGTATTGCGCCGCACAAGATCATGATGACCTTCCAGTCGCGCTTTGGTCGCGAGCCATGGCTGACGCCGTATACCGACGAAACCATGAAGAGCTTGCCGGCCAAAGGCATTAAGCACGTGCAGGTGATGAGTCCGGGCTTTGCCGCGGATTGCCTCGAAACGCTCGAGGAGATCAGCGGTGAGAACTGCGAGATCTTCCTGCATGCTGGCGGCGAAAAGTTCGAGTACATTCCAGCGCTCAACGACGATGCTGAGCACATTGAAATGATGGTGCAGCTGGTCAACGCGCGCCGTTAAGGGTGTGGCAGAGAGTGTGATATCATTCTCTGCCTGATTTTCCCTGACGGCACTCTCGATGAAATTTCCCGGCAAACGCAAATCCAAACACTATTTCCCCGTCAACGCGCGCGATCCGCTGCTGCAAGCAACGCAGCAAGAGCAGGAAGAGGGCAGTTGGGTGGTGGGTATCGACCAGACGCTGGTGGATATCGAAGCTAAAGTCGACGACGACTTTCTGCAGCGTTACGGCTTAAGCGCCGGTCACTCGCTGGTGATTGATGATGCTACCGCCGAGGCGCTCTACAACGAGCTGATGCGCGAAGAGCTCATCAGCCATCAATTTGCCGGTGGCACCATCGGAAATACCCTGCATAACTACTCGGTGCTGGCGGATGACCGCTCAGTGCTGCTCGGCGTGATGTGCAATAACATCCAGATCGGCGGCTACGCTTATCGCTACCTGTGCAACACCTCCAGCCGCATGGATTTGAACTTCCTGCAAGGCGTTGATGGCGCGATTGGCCGCTGCTTCACGCTGATTGGCGAGCAGGGCGAACGTACCTTTGCCATCAGTCCCGGCTTAATGAATCAGCTGCAGGCCAACAGCATTCCGGAAGAGGTGATTGCGGGCGCCTCGGCGCTGGTGCTGACCTCGTATCTGGTACGTTGCCAGCCGGGCGAACCGATGCCGGAAGCCACCTTGCGCGCTATCGAATACGCCAAAAAGCACAATGTGCCGGTGGTGCTGACGCTTGGTACCAAATATGTGATTCAGGATAACCCGCAGTTCTGGCGCGATTTCCTGCGCGATCACGTCTCGATTGTGGCGATGAACGAAGAAGAAGCCTTTGCGCTGACCGGCGAGCAGGATCCGCTGCTGGCGTCGAATATGGCGCTGGATTGGGTGGATTTGGTGCTGTGTACCGCCGGGCCAACCGGTTTGTACATGGCCGGTTTCACCGAAGAAGAGTACAAACGTAAAACCAATCATCCGCTGCTGCCTGGCGCGCTGGCTGAGTTCAACCAATATGAATTTAGCCGCGCGATGCGCCACAAGGATTGCGATCAGCCGCTGCGCATCTTCTCGCATATCGCGCCTTATATGGGCGGACCAGAGAAGATCATGAACACCAACGGCGCGGGCGATGGTGCGCTGGCGGCGCTGCTGCACGACATCACCGCCAACAACTTCCACCGTCAAAAAGTACCAAACTCCAGCAAACACGGCCGCGCCTACCTGACCTATTCGTCACTGGCACAGGTGTGTAAATACGCCAACCGGGTAAGTTATCAGGTGCTGAACCAGCATTCACCGCGTCTGACGCGCGGCCTGCCGGAGCGGGAAGACAGCTTAGAAGAGTCATACTGGGACAGGTAAAACGTAGGGTCGCCATTCATGGCGACCTTCTCAATGACCGCACTCCCTTAAATCGGGCATTCACGCACAATCGGGTTCTGCGCAATCTCCTCTTCCAGCACATGCAACATGCTGTTGGCGATTTCACGTTCGCCCATTACCACGCGATTAGCGCCGCGCTCCATAATGTAGGTCACTTCATCGTCATAATGCGCACGCGCAATAATCTCAATATCCGGACGCTTCTCGCGCGCTGCCGTCACCACTTCACCGGCTTCGTAGCCATTTGGAATAGTCAGCAGCAGCCAGCGGGCGCAGTCGAGGCGCGCTAATTCCATGGTATCGACGCGTGCTGCATTGCCCAGCACCGCTTTGATCCCTTGCTCGCGCAGCGCTTCAACGCGCGGACGCGAGTTCTCCACCACCACCAGCGGTACATCCGCTTCCATCAGCTTTTGCCCCAGCAGGCTGCCAACGCGGCCATAACCAACCAGCACCGCGTGATTGCAGATATCCACCGGAATCTGTTTCTCTTCTTCGATCGCTTCTTCCAGCGTCTGTTCTTCGATGGTCTCGGTTTTGTCGAGGTAGCGTTCCAGCATGCTAAACAGAATCGGATTAAGCATGATGGAGAGAATCGCCGCCGCCAGTACCAGATTGCGTCCTTCCTCGCTCAGCATGCCGAGCGAGATGCCGAGACCGGCCAGAATAAAGGCGAATTCACCAATCTGCGCCAGGCTCACCGAAATGGTCATCGCGGTGCGACGCGAATGACCCAGCAGCGTTACCAGCAGCCAGGCGGCAATGGATTTGCCCAGCACGATAATCGCCAGCGCGCCAAGCACCGCCAGCGGCTGCTCAATCAGGATCATCGGGTCAAACAGCATGCCGACGGACACAAAGAACAGGACGGCGAACGCATCCCGCAGCGGCAAGGTATCGTGCGCCGCGCGGTGGCTGAGTTCAGATTCGTTCAGCACCATGCCGGCAAAGAAGGCGCCGAGGGCAAAGGAGACATCAAAGAATTCAACGGCGCCAAAGGCGATACCGAGCGCCAGCGCTAACACCGCAAGGGTAAACAGCTCACGCGAGCCGGTCGCGGCACTTTTTGCCAGAATCCACGGCACTACGCGACGGCCTACCACCATCATCAGCACCATAAAGGCGACGACTTTACCGATGGTCAGCAGCAGATCCCACAACAGCAGCGTTGGGCTGGCGTTGCCTTGTTCCAGCATGCCCGCAATCGCTGGCAGCAGCACCAGCGTCAGCACCATCACCAAATCTTCCACGATCAACCAGCCAATGGCGATTTGCCCGCGCTGGCTATCAATCAGCTGACGCTCTTCCAGCGCGCGCAGCAGCACCACGGTACTGGCGGTGGAAAGACACAGACCAAATACCAGACCGGTCATCCACGACCAGCCCATTGTCCAGGAAAGCCCCATTCCCAGCAGCGTTGCCACGGCGATTTGCGCGATGGCGCCAGGAATGGCGATGGACTTTACCGACATCAAATCCTTCAGCGAGAAGTGCAAACCGACGCCGAACATCAGCAGAATTACGCCGAGTTCAGCCAGTTCTGGAGCAAGGTTGGTATCCGCAACAAAGCCTGGTGTGAAAGGGCCGGCCAATACGCCAGCTAATAGGTAACCGACCAGCGGTGAGATGCGCAGGCGGTTTGCCAGCATACCAAGGAGAAATGCGAGGACCAGCCCCCCGACAATGGTAGTGATCAACGGTGTGGTGTGATGCATGCCTGTCTCCTTGTGTGCAAATGTATCCGCTTGTAACAACCTAGTGTAATGCACAATCACTTACCGCGTTTAAACATTTGAGCGGTAAAAACGCACTAAATTGAAAAAATGAGACTAAAACGCAGCTGAAGCTCCATTTTCGTCAGTTATCTCACTATATCGGCTGGAAATACGCAGAATGAAGGGTGGCGCGGAAAAATAGTTGCGACGGGAAACTGGCTTCGCAGCAGGTGTTGTTGCGGTTAAAGCGGTCCTAAGTCGATAAAGTCGCCGCCAGGCGTAGAATTGGGTTATCCAATTAAGCGCCAGGCGGTTTTGCAGCTTGTTTGATTGATGCTTTGCCAGTTTCATCTTGAGTTAGCCAGCCATCTGTGCGAAACAGAAGGGCGATAACGCACATTAAGTCCACCGCTAAGTGGAAAAACG
>NZ_DAMBSA010000241.1:0-7266 GCF_032054795.1 Pantoea sp. CTOTU49201 | reverse complement strand
TCCAGCGCCTGATTGAGATCCTCATAAATGCCCATCGCCAGTAACGCGTTGCCGAGCGTGCGCCCCATCAGGAACTCCATCGACAGATAATAAACCTGTCGCACATCCTGCGAGAGCTGCGCGCGGCTGGAGCGCAGCCAGCGTTCCACCATGCGATCACGCACCGCCAGCAGCGCGGCGTTGAGCCACTCATGCTTATTCGCAATCGATGGATCTTTACCAATAGTAAACATCAGCTTATAGGCGATTGAGTGCTTCAGTGCATCAACCGTCAGCGTGGGTGAGGCATAGGTGAAAGGTGCATTCATATCAAGTATCCCAATCTCTCATTACAGCAAACGTTGATAAAGATCGCGGTAGGCTTGTGCTGCCACCTGCCAACTAAAATCCATCCCCATCGCCTGCCGCTGAACGTATCGCCAGAGTGCAGGACGAGACCACAGAACAAATGCGCGCCGAATCGCCCGCAGCAGCGACCAGGCATTACTGTCTTCAAAAGTGAAACCGCTGGCGACGCCATCCGCCAGATTCTCAAGCGAGCTGTCTTGCACCGTGTCCGCCAATCCGCCGGTGCGACGCACCAGCGGCAGCGTGCCATATTTCAAACCGTACAGCTGAGTTAAGCCGCACGGCTCAAAACGGCTCGGCACCATAATCACATCCGCGCCGCCGACAATGCGGTGCGAGAAGGCTTCGTGATAACCAATCTGCACGCCAACGCGCCCCGGATGTTCAGCCGCCGCCGCCAGGAAACCTTGCTGCAACTCGGCATCGCCCTGGCCGAGCAGCACCAGCTGTCCGCCCTGCGCCAGTAAACCCGGCAGCGCTTCCAGCACCAGATCCAGCCCTTTCTGTTTGGTCAGACGGCTGATAACACAGAACACCGGCGCTTTATCATCGACCTTAAGGCCCATAGCAATTTGTAGCTGGCGCTTGTTCTCCGCTTTGCTCTCCAGCGTTTCGCTGTCGTAGCGCGCGGTGAGCAGCAGATCGTGCGCCGGGTCCCAAATGCCCGGATCGACGCCGTTCAAAATCCCGCTCAGGCGCCCTTCACGCAGTCGCTGCTCGAGCAGCGCTTCCATGCCGTAACCAAATTCCGGTCGGGTGATCTCCAGCGCGTAAGTCGGGCTGACCGCCGTAATATGATCGGCATAAAACAGGCCTGCCTTGAGGTAAGAAATTTGCCCGAAGAACTCCAGTCCATGCATGTCGAAGAAGGCGCGCGGAATCTGGATCTCATCCAGATGACGCGCAGAAAACAGCCCTTGATACGCCAGGTTATGCACGGTAAATACCGTTTTCGCCGGACGACCGCGCGCGGCGATATAGGCGCAGGTTAAGCCTGCATGCCAGTCATGCGCATGCACGATGTCTGGCTGCCAATCCGTATCTAACCCGCTGGCAATCTCGGCGCCCATCCAGCCCAGCAGCGCAAAACGCAGGTAGTTATCCACGTAAGCAAACTGCGAAGTATCGTGATACGGGCTGCCGGGACGTTCATACAATCCCGGCGCATCGATTAAATAAATACCAACGCCGTTAAAATGTCCAAAAAGTAAGCGTACCGGTCCGGCAAAAGTTTGCAACTCCGCCAGGACCTCAGTATCAGGAATTCCTTTACGCAGATCCGGATAGGCGGGAATCAACACCCGCGCATCCGTACCATCGGCTATTTGCGCCTGTGGTAATGCACCGACGACATCAGCCAGTCCGCCGGTTTTCAACAGCGGGAAAAGCTCTGAACAGACATGTAAAACCTGCATCCTGAACCCCTATTATGTGACCGCTCGCGTTCCCCGCGGCGATTGCCTGTGTGCTTGTTCGTGACCTAGTTCCCTGCTGCGCCAGCCAATTTGGCCAGCATGGCGCGCGTCACCAGTACGATGCCCTCTTCTGAACGGTAGAAACGACGGCTGTCTTCATCGGGGTTTTCGCCAATGACCATGCCTTCTGGCAGCTCGCAGGCGCGATCGATCACGCAGCGACGCAGACGACACGATCGGCCAACCACCACATCAGGCAGCAGCACTGCGGAATCAATGTTGCAAAACGAGTTGATGCGAATGCGCGGGAACAGCACCGAATTCACCACCACCGAACCGGAGATGATGCAGCCGCCCGAGACCAGCGAATTCATTGTCATGCCGTGGCTACCGGATCGATCCTGAACAAATTTCGCCGGCGGCAGCGGCTCCATGTGGGTGCGAATCGGCCAACTGTGATCGTACATATCCAGTTCGGGCGTGACTGACGCCAAATCGAGATTGGCGCGCCAGTAAGCTTCCAGCGTCCCGACGTCGCGCCAGTACGGCTCGGCGTTTTCGTCAACCTGCACGCAGGAGAGCGTAAAGGAGTGCGCATACGCCTCGCCGCTGGCGACGATTTTCGGCAGCAGATCTTTGCCGAAATCGTGGCTGGAATCGGCCACTTGCAGGTCCTCTTCCAGCAGCTGATACAGGTAATCGGCGTTGAACACGTAAATGCCCATGCTGGCCAGCGCTCGGCTGTCATCACCCGGCATTGACGGCGGCTTCGGCGGTTTTTCGACAAAATCGACCACGTTGTTTTCGGCATCCACCGCCATCACCCCAAACGCCGTGGCTTCGGCCAACGGCACCGGCAAGCAGGCGATGGTGCATTTCGCGCCGCGATCGACATGGTCGAGCAGCATGCGCGAGTAATCCATTTTGTAGATGTGATCTCCGGCGAGAATCACGATGTACTGCGCGTTGTAGCGGCGAATAATGTCGAGGTTCTGCGTCACCGCATCGGCCGTGCCGCGATACCAGTGTTCGGTAGCGGCACGCTGCTGCGCCGGCAGCAAATCGACAAACTCGTTCATCTCTTCGTTGAACAGCGACCAGCCGCGCTGGATGTGCTGCACCAGCGTATGTGACTGATATTGGGTGATCACGCCGATGCGCCGAATGCCCGAGTTGATGCAGTTGGACAGCGCAAAGTCGATGATGCGGAACTTGCCACCGAAGTGCACGGCAGGTTTGGCGCGTTTCGCGGTGAGATCTTTCAGGCGCGTACCGCGCCCGCCAGCAAGGATCAGGGCAACCGTTTGTGTAGGGAGCTGGCGCGCCAGCATCAGATGATCTGTTCTATCTAATTTCACCATGTCTGACTCCTTATGATTGCTTTAGGAACACACACACACCGTGTGCGGGACCGTGCCAGACAGTTGTCAGGATGGGGTTATCTTCCCCGGCGAAAGGAGGAATGGCACGCCACTCTCCGTCTGGTAAGGCGATATCACTCACCGATTCCGTGGCGTTTATTGTTATTAACCAGCGGCCGGAGAGCAGGATCTGCATTCTGTGCGTCCCCTGTTCCCACTGCTCGGCTTCCAGTGGTGTGCCGCTGGCATTGCACCACTGCACGCTGCCATCGCCCTCCTGCCACCAGCGATCCTGCGTCAACGCGGGAATGCGCTGGCGCAGGCGGATTAACGCAGCAGTGAAGTCGACCAGGCCAAAATCTTCCTGTTGCCAGTTCAACCAGGTCAGCGGATTGTCCTGGCAATAGGCGTTGTTGTTACCGTGCTGGCTGTGACCGCGTTCGTCACCCGCCAGCAGCATCGGCGTGCCCTGCGCCAGCAGCAGCGTGGTCAGCAAGCCATGCACGCTACGCCGCCGCCGTTCGACAATATCGAAATTGACCTGCAGTCCCTCTTTGCCGTGGTTATGGCTGAAGTTACTGTTGCTGCCGTCGCGATTGTCTTCGCCGTTGGCCTGATTGTGTTTGTTGTTGAAGCTCACCACATCGCGCAGCGTGAAGCCGTCGTGAGCGGTGATCAGATTGATGCTGGCGTGCGGCAGACGCGCCTCACGCTGGAAAACGTCGCTGGATGCGGCAAAACGGCGGGCAAAATCGCCATTATTCAGTTGACCATGCAGCCAGTAACGGCGCGCCGCATCGCGAAAATGGTCGTTCCACTCGGCGAAGTCCGGTGGAAAGTTGCCGACCTGATAACCGCCGGGACCGATGTCCCACGGCTCGGCAATCAGCTTCACCTGCGACAGCAGCGAACAGGCTTTGATGGCGGCAAACAGCGGCGCATCCTGATGAAATTCCGGCGTGCGCCCCAACACGCTGGCGAGGTCGAAGCGGAAACCATCAACATGGCAAACGCGCACCCAGTAGCGCAGTGCTTCGAGCGCCCACGCCATCACCTGCGGATGGCTGAGGTTCAGCGTGTTGCCGCAGCCGGTCCAGTTTTGGTATTCGCCGTTGCCATCCAGCCAGTAATAGCTGGCGTTATCCACGCCGCGCAGCGAAATCGTTGGCCCGATCTCTTCCAGCTCGGCGGTGTGGTTGAACACCACATCGAGAATAACTTCGATGCCCGCCGCGTGCAGCGCTTTGACCGCCTGCTGAAACTCCTGCAGCGGCGATAAACCGTTTTCGCCCGAAGCGTAACGCGCATCCACCGCCCACAACGCAAACGGATTGTAGCCCCAGTAATTACTCAAGCCTAAACGGCGCAGGCGCGGCTCACTGGTGAATTGGGCAATCGGCAACAGCTCAAGCGCGGTGATGCCGAGATGGCGCAGGTACTTCACCATAGCAGGATGACCGAGCGCCGCATAAGTGCCGCGCAGCCTTTCCGGAATTTCCGGATGCTGCTGGGTTAAGCCGCGTACGTGCGCTTCATAGATCACCGTGCTGCCCCACGGCGTGCGCGGTTGCTCATCACTTTCCCAATCAAAATCTTCGGCGATCACCAGCGATTTCGGTGCGATGGCAGCGTTGTCCGCACCATCCGGTTCACGTTCGCCGCCGTTAAAACGCGCGTCGTCCACCACTTCATCCGTTACCGCCTTGGCGCAGGGATCGACCAAAAGCTTGGCGGGATTGAAGCGATGTCCCTGCTGCGGTGCCCACGGACCGTGTACGCGATAGCCGTAGCGCTGGCCGGGCTTCAGCGCGGGAAAATAGCCGTGCCAAATATCGCCGCTGCGCGCGGGCAGTGCGAAACGGCGCTCAGCACCGTGCGCGTCGAACAGGCAGAGTTCGACGCGTTCGGCATGCTGGGAGAACAGCGTGAAATTAACGCCGTGCCCATCATAGTGCGCACCTAACGGTTCCGGCTGCCCCTGCTCCAGCATCAGTCGCTCTCCCGCACCAGCCAAAGCGTTGCCAGCGGCGGTAAGGTCAAACTCAGCGACTGTGGCCGACCGTGGCTTTCAATCTCATCGGTGTGCACCACGCCGTGGTTGCGCGTGTCGCTGCCGTGATAATCGTGCTGGTCGGTATTCATGATCTCGCGCCAGCCGCCACGCTGATTGACGCCAAAGCGATAGTGCGGACGCGCTACCGGCGTAAAGTTGCTGACCACGATGATTTCATTGCCCTCGCGATCGCGGCGCACAAACACAAATACCGAATTTTCATGGTCATCGACCACCAGCCACTCAAAACCTTGCCCATCAAAATCAAGCTGATGCAGCGGCGCAAAATGGCGATAGGTGTGGTTGAGATCGCGCACCAGACGATGCACGCCGTTATGCCAGTTATCCTCACCTTCCAGCAGATGCCAGTCGAGGCTGGCATCGTGGTTCCACTCGCGTCCCTGGGCAAACTCGTTGCCCATAAACTGCAGCTTCTTACCGGGGAAGCCCCACATCCAGCCGTAATAGGCGCGCAGGTTGGCGAACTTTTGCCAGGCATCGCCGGGCATGCGATCGAGGATCGAACGCTTGCCGTGCACCACTTCGTCGTGCGACAGCGGCAGCACAAAGTTTTCGGTGTAGTTGTAGAGCATGCCGAAGGTCATCAGCTGATGATGGTAGCGACGATGCACCGGATCGAGTTTCATGTAATCCAGCGTGTCGTGCATCCAGCCCAGATTCCATTTGAACCAGAAGCCGAGGCCGCCATCTTCCGAAGGACGTGTGACGCCAGGATAATCGGTGGACTCTTCGGCTACCGTGACGCTGCCGGGCGCGGCACGGCCCAGAATGCGATTGGTGTGACGCAGGAACGAAATCGCTTCGAGGTTTTCGCGTCCACCAAAGTGGTTCGGCACCCATTCGCCTTCGGCGCGGCTGTAGTCGCGGTAGATCATTGACGCCACCGCATCGACGCGCAGCCCATCAATGCCAAAGCGCTCCATCCAGTACAAGGCGTTACCGGAGAGATAGTTGCTAACTTCACGACGACCAAAGTTGTAGATCAGCGTGTTCCAGTCCTGATGAAAACCTTCGCGCGGATCGCTATGTTCGTAGAGTTCGGTGCCGTCAAACTTCGCCAGACCAAAATCATCACTTGGGAAGTGGCCCGGCACCCAATCGAGCAGCACGTTTATGCCGGCATCATGTGCGGCGGCAATAAAGTGGCGGAACTCATCGCGCGTACCGAAACGGCGCGTTGGCGCATACATGCCGAGCGGCTGATAGCCCCAGCTGCCGTCAAACGGATGTTCATTAATCGGCATCAGTTCGATGTGGGTGAAGCCCATCTCTTTGACGTAAGGGATGAGCTGCTCCGCCAGCTCTTTGTAGCTGAGCCAGAAGTTGTTATCGGTGTGACGTCGCCATGAACCGAGGTGCACTTCATAAATTGAAATCGGTTGGTCAAAGGCATTGGCGGCTTTGCGCCGTGGCTGCATCTCGGTTTTTGGCGGCAGCCCGCAGATCATCGAGGCGGTTTGTGGACGCATTTGCGCTTCAAAGGCGAAGGGATCGGCTTTGATGCGCATCTGACCGGAATTATCCACGATTTCAAACTTATACAGCTGGCCATTCACCGCGCCCAGCACGAACAGTTCCCAGACGCCGAGCTCACGGCGAAAACGCATCGGATGACGTCTGCCATCCCAGAAGTTGAACTCGCCCACTACCGATACGCGACGCGCATTAGGCGCCCAAACGGCAAAGCGCGTGCCGTGCACGCCATCAATGGTGGTACCGTGCGCGCCGAGGGTTTCGTACGGACGCAGATGGGTGCCTTCACCCAATAACCATGCATCCATCTCCTCCAGCAGCGGGCCGAAGCGATAGGCATCGTCAATCAGGTTTTGCTGGCCATGCCAGTTCACCGCCAGCTGATAGCCAAACAGATTTTTACGGCGAGGAATCACGCCACAGAAGAAACCGCGTGAGTCGAGGCAGGTAAGCTGGGCGCATTTGCGTCCGGTGTTGGTTTCAATCACCCAAACATCGGAGGCATCGGGCAACAGCGCACGCACTTCAAGGCCTTCGGCTGTTTGGTGCATTCCCAGTAGTGAAAAGGGATCGGCATAATTCCCGGCAAAAAGGG
>NZ_DAMBSA010000240.1:354-7270 GCF_032054795.1 Pantoea sp. CTOTU49201 | reverse complement strand
TCGGTTTCGAGGCCGTTTTCCGCCAGCAGCGTGGCGTCGGTGGTACGCATTGTTCTACCCGTTTCTTGTCGAAATCATAACGGCAGCCACAATAGTGCAGGTGATAATAATTATCAATTCAATCTGAGTAACAAAATCCAAAAAAAAGTGCGCATAATTGCGCACTTTCCAGGATTGTTGGATCGCCATTAATGGCGACCTTCACACAACAATCACTCTTTAAACGTCGGGAATTCCATCTCGCTGTATTTCACGAAGCGAGAGCCGCGTGTCAGCTTGTAACCCAACCAAATCACCAGGAACAGTGGCAGACCAATATAGGTCGCGGCGACGCCATACCAATCAATGCGGTCGGCGAGGAACGCCTGATAGTTCTGCCCCAGCGTGATGATCAGACACAGAATAAAGGCGAAGATCGGTCCCAGCGGGAAGAAGCCCGAACGGTATGGCAAATCGGCAAGGCTGTAACCCTGCGCGATATAACCGCGACGGAAACGGTAATGGCTGATGGCGATACCCAACCAGGCGATAAAGCCGGTCATACCCGAAGTGTTGAGCAGCCACAGGTAAACTTCCTGGTTACCAAATTTCGAGCTCAGGAAACACAATCCTGCCACCACGGTGGTAGCAATCAGCGCGTTACGCGGCACGCCACCTTTCGACAGCTTGCCGAAGATGCGTGGCGCTTTGCCTTCACGTGCCAGGTTGAATAGCATGCGCGTTGAGGCGTACATGCCGGAGTTACCCGCCGACAGCACCGCCGTCAAAATTACCGCGTTCATTACCGCCGCCGCCGAGAGCAGGCCAGCATTCTGGAACACCAGCGTGAACGGGCTGATAGCGATATCGGTGACGTCGTTATGCAGCAGCTTCGGATCGGTGTACGGCAGAATCAGGCTGATAATCAGAATGGCGAAGATATAGAACAGCAGGATTCGCCAGAACACCTGACGCACTGCGCGCGGGATATTCTTCGCCGGATCCTGGGATTCACCGGCCGCGATACCAATCAGTTCGGTGCCCTGGAAGGAGAAGCCGACGATCATCGCCACGCCAATCATTGCGGCAAATCCACCGGCAAACGGCGCTTCGCCCACAGTCCAGTTGTGCCAGCCAGCGTTTTCTGCGCCACGCAGAATGCCGGTGATCATCAGCACGCCCACCACAATAAAGATGATGACGGTGGTCACTTTGATCAGCGAGAACCAGTATTCCGCTTCGCCGAAGCCTTTTACGGAGATGTAGTTGAGCAGGAACATCAGGCCGAGGAACAGTGCGCTCCAGATCCAGCCGGGCGTGTCCGGGAACCAGTAATTCATGACAAGCTGCGAGGCGACGAGGTCAACGGCGATGGTGACCGCCCAGTTGTACCAATAGTTCCAGCCCAACGCGAAGCCGAAGCCTTCTTCAACGTATTTCGAACCGTAGGTGGAGAAGGAGCCAGAAACCGGCATAAATGCCGCGAGTTCGCCGAGGCTGGTCATCAGGAAGTAAACCATCAGGCCGATGAGCGCATAGGAGAGCAGCGCGCCGCCAGGTCCGGCCTGAGAAATGGTCGCACCCGAGGCGACAAACAGGCCGGTACCGATGGAACCACCAATGGCGATCATGGTGAGATGACGCGCTTTTAATTCACGGCGCAATCCAGGTTGTTGTGTTGTTTTTGAGTCATTATGCATGTGTAAACGCTATGCTGGATAAAAATGAGGCGAGATTGTAGCAGCTAGCCCCAAGCTGTATAGCATTCACGTCGGGTTATTAGTTACCTTCATGATCGGCCAGGAATTATTAGCCGCAGCGTGTTAAGCACTGCGATTATTCTCGGCAATACGACAGGAAACGGCTCAAAGCTTTGGAGACATGCTTCTGTCGATGATGGATGCGATACAGCGTGCGCGTCAGGCGCGGCAACGGGATCAATACTTCCACCAGCGTGCCGGCTTCCAGCAGATCTTCAATCACCCGCCGCGACAAACAGCTGATGCCCATGCCGTGACGCACCGCATGTTTAATCGCCTCTGAGTTGCCCAACTCCATGCCGAGCTGAAACTGCGGCAGATGCGACAGCAGCAGATAATCCACGATCTCACGCGTACCCGAGCCGCGCTCACGCAGAATCCACGGCGCGGCAGCGAGTGTTTCCAACGTAATCGGCTGCTGCAGGATGGCGGCATCCGGCGCGGCAAAAACCACCAGCTCATCTTCCAGCCACGGCTCGCTGATAATATCCAGCTCGTGACATGGACCTTCGATCAAACCGATATCGACACGAAAATCCGCCACCGCATTAATCGCATCCTGGCTGTTGCCGACGCTCAGCTCCAGCGGCAGCGCGGGAAAATCACGGCGATAGGCGGCGATCATGCCCGGCAGCAGGTAATTGCCGATGGTGCTGCTGGCGAACAGGCGAATCGCCCCGTTATCTTCTTTAAACAGCTGTTCGATTTCGCCCGCCTGCTCCATCAAACCCACGGCGCGCGGATAGAGTAAACGGCCATGCTCATTCACCACCAGCCGCTTACCGACGCGGTCAAACAGCTGCACGCCAAGCTGGTTTTCCAGATCCGCTAACGCGGCGCTCACCGCCGACTGCGACAGCGCCAGCACTTGCGAAGCCTGGGTTGTCGAGCCGCTTTTCAACACTTCGGTAAACACTTCAATCTGCCGCAACGTGATGTGCATGTGTCCCTCTTATATTACTTATACTGGTTAATTATAAATATATTATCAATTTTACTTTTATACCAGTGCGGTGCACGCTTGTGAGGTAGAGATTGAGTGTTAGAAGGTCGCCATAAATGGCGACCCTACAGGAGAAAAGTATGGCTGAGTTAAGCGTGAATAAAAGCCCGTTTCATCTACATCAGTGGCTGCCGGGTTTGCTGCTGACTGTCGCGATTGCCGGTATCGCGGCATGGCTTGGCAATCAGTCTTGGTTGGCCGGTGCCGGATTCGGTGCGCTGACGTTAGCGATTATTTTGGGCATCGTGCTCGGCAACACCCTTTATCCGCAGATTGCTGGAGCTTGTGACAGCGGCGTGCTGCTGGCGAAACAGCGCTTGCTGCGCCTCGGCATCATCCTTTATGGCTTTCGTATTACCGTGCAGCAGATTGCTGATGTCGGTCTGAGCGGCGTGCTGATCGATGCGCTGGTCCTCAGCTCCACTTTCCTGCTGACCTGTTTTATCGGCATTCGGCTGTTGAAGATGGACCGTGAAACCGTGTGGCTGATTGGTGCGGGCAGTAGCATTTGCGGCGCGGCGGCGGTGCTGGCGAGTGAACCTATCGTTAAAGCTGCGCCGTCAAAAGTGGCGGTAGCGGTTGCCACCGTGGTGCTGTTTGGCACCGTTGGCATCGTGCTGTATCCGCTGCTGTGGTCGCTGCTGCCAACGGTCAGTGCAGAACATTTCGGCATCTTTACCGGATCGACGCTGCATGAAGTGGCGCAGGTTGTCGCGGCTGGTCATGCGATGGGTGCAGAAACCGAGAATACTGCGGTGATCGCTAAAATGCTGCGCGTGATGATGTTAGCGCCCTTCTTACTGATTCTGGGCAGTTGGCTGAAGCGTCAGCGTCGCCACAGCGCGCAGCAGCAATCAATCAGTTTCCCGTGGTTCGCGCTGCTATTTATTGTGGTTGCGCTGTTTAACTCGCTGCATCTGCTGCCTGCTAACGTGGTTGGTGCGCTGAATCAGCTGGCGAATCTGCTGCTGGCGATGGCGATGGCGGCGCTGGGTTTAACCACGCGTTTCAGTGCCTTAAAGCAGGCCGGTTTGAAACCGCTGCTGCTCGGCTTGATGATGTTTGGCTGGTTGATTGTTGGCGGCGGAGCACTCAATGTGCTGGTGCAACATTTCATGGCGTAATCGCATCCGCTATAGTGAGCGCTTTGCAGTAGCAATCGCCCAATCAGGAGAGCGGCATGAAATATATCGGCGCACACGTCAGTGCATCAGGCGGCGTGGACCAGGCAGTTATCCGTGCCCACGAACTCGAAGCCACTGCGTTTGCTTTGTTCACTAAAAATCAGCGCCAGTGGAAAGCAGCACCGCTGTCAGGGGAAGTGATCGATGCGTTTAAAACCGCCTGCGATCGCTACAACTTCAGCTCTGCGCAGATCCTGCCGCACGATAGCTATCTGATTAACCTTGGCCATCCGGTGATGGAAGCATTGGAGAAATCACGCGAAGCTTTCCTCGATGAGATGCAACGTGCCGAGCAGTTAGGTTTGACCTTGCTGAACTTCCATCCCGGCAGCCATCTCAAGCAAATTGATGAAGAAGCGTGCCTGAAGCGTATCGCCGAATCGATCAACATCGCGCTGGATAAAACCAGCAGCGTGGTGGCGGTGATCGAAAACACCGCCGGTCAGGGCAGCAACCTCGGTTTCCGCTTCGAACACCTCGCTACCATTATTGAACATGTAGAAGATAAGTCGCGCGTTGGCGTGTGCATTGATACCTGCCACGCCTTTGCGGGCGGTTACGATCTGCGTACCGAAGAAGCCTGCGCGGAGACGTTTAGCGATTTCGAGCGCATTGTCGGTTTCCAGTATCTGCGTGGAATGCACCTGAATGATGCCAAGAGCACGCTAGGCAGTCGCGTCGACCGCCATCACAGCTTGGGTGAAGGCAATATCGGCAAAACCGCATTTAGCTGGCTGATGAAGGATAAACGTTTTGACGGCATTCCGATGATTCTGGAAACCATCAATCCGGATATCTGGAAGGATGAGATTGCGTGGCTGAAGTCAGAGCAACAGGGTTAATTATGTGATTAAAAACAAAAAGGGAGCCGAAGCTCCCTTTTTTCATGTCTGACGAAGATTACGCTGCTTTTACCAGCTCTTCTTCCGGACGTTTCAGAATGGCGTAGCCAAGACCTGCCACCGCAGTACCAATCACAATCGCCAGCAGATAACCCAATACTGGGGTAATCGCGCCAGGAATCAGCAGGACGAACAGGCCACCGTGCGGTGCCATCAGTTTCGCGCCAATCGCCATGGAAATCGCACCGGTTACCGCGCCGCCAATGATACAGCATGGCAGCACACGCATTGGGTCACGCGCCGCAAACGGAATGGCACCTTCAGAGATAAAGCACAGACCAAGTACCAGCGCCGCTTTACCGCCTTCCTGCTGACCTTTGTTGAACTTACGACGCGCAACAATCGTCGCCAGGCCCATCGCCAGCGGTGGCACCATACCGGCCGCCATAATTGCCGCCATCGGTGCGTAGGTTTGTGAACTCAACAGGCCAACACCAAATGCATAAGCCACTTTGTTCACCGGACCGCCCATGTCGGTACACATCATGCCACCGAGAATCGCGCCCAGCAGTACTGCGTTCGCCGTACCCATGTTTGCCAGCCAGGTTGTCAGGCCAGTCATGATGCCAGCAACCGGCTTACCAACCACGTAAATCATCAGCAAACCGGTAATCAAACTCGCTACCAGCGGAATGATCAGAATCGGCTTCAACGCTTCCATACTCTGCGGCAGCTTCACTTTGCTGCTGAGCATCTTCGCGGCGTAACCCGCAATGAAACCGGCGATGATGCCGCCAAGGAAACCGGCGTTAATGCTGGTGGCGATCATACCGCCAATCAAACCTGGCGTCAGACCTGGACGGTCCGCAATCGAGAAGGCAATGAAACCGGCCAAAACCGGCACCATCAGCGCGAAGGCACTGCCGCCACCAATTTGCATCAGTGCCGCTGCTAAGGTCCCCGGCTCTTTAAATGCGGTGATACCAAAGGCGAATGACAGCGCGATGCTCAAACCACCAGCGACCACCATCGGCAGCATGTAGGACACGCCGGTCAGCAGATGACGATAAGCACCGGCTTTCTCTTTGCTGTCGCCCTGCGCGCTGGCCGCCTGATTGCCGCTCGGCTGATAGGTTTTCGCTTCAGCCTGCGCTTTATCCAGCTCCTGCGCGGTTTTCTTCAGCGCCAGACTGGTTGAGGTGCGGTACATCGGCTTACCGGCAAATTTCGCCAGATCCACATCGATATCAGCCGCGACGATCACCAGATCGGCTGCCGCTACTTCTTCCGCGGTAATCGCGTTGCCAGCGCCCACAGAACCACGGGTTTCTACTTTCACCCACCAGCCACGCTTAGTCGCTTCGGCCTGAATAGCTTCGGCAGCCATAAAGGTGTGCGCAACGCCAGTTGGGCAAGCGGTCACCGCCACAATGCGTTTCTGACCACCGCTCTGCGCCGCCACTGGCGCGGCAGCGGTTGCAGCTGCAGGCTGCCAGGTTTTGGCACTCGCTTTGGCTTGATTGATTGCCGCCAGCGGATCGCGCAGCGCTTGCTGCACATCCACCAGCGCCAGCGATTTACCCGCCAGCTCTGCGTCGTGCGGCGCATTATGACCAGCAACCAGCACCAGTTCCGCTTCGGCGGTATTATCGGTCAGCGTCAGTCCGGCTTGTGCCGCCGTCGCGCGTAAGCGTTCCAGCGCCAGATGTCCTGAAGCCAGTCCCAGTGAAGAATCTTTTATCAGCAGCGTTTTCATTATCGCTCTCCTGCTGTTAGTTAACGGGTTGTAAGTCGACGCGTGCCATCATCGCGGCCAACTGGGTACGATCTTTAACGCCAACGTTGCTTTGGCTGACGGCCATCGCCGCCACTGCCGTTGCCAGACGCAGCGTGTGCTCGCTGGATTCACGCATCAGCAAGCCGTAAATCAGGCCGCCGACCATCGAATCGCCGGCACCCACGGTGCTGACCACTTCGCAAGCGGGCGGTTTGGCGATCCATTCGCCGGAGGCATTCACCCACAGCGCGCCTTCCGCACCGAGAGAAATCACCACGTGCGCAATACCTTGCTCACGCAGTTCATGTGCGGCGCCAATCACGTCCTGCAGCGCAGGCAATTTGCGACCAGCCCAAATCTCCAGCTCGCGG
>NZ_DAMBSA010000240.1:0-344 GCF_032054795.1 Pantoea sp. CTOTU49201 | reverse complement strand
GTTCGGTTTCACCAACCACGGCGCGGCTTTCAGACCGGCTACCAGCGCTTCGCGGCTGCTATCGAAGATGATGCATGGGCACAGCGTGCGCAGATCGCTCATCCATTTAGTGAACGCTTCTGGCGCCACACCGGCTGGCAAGCTGCCGCTGACGCACACCATGTCGAACTGGCCCAACCAGGTGAGCGAATCGGCGGTGAAGCGCTCCCAATCCTGTGCGGTGACGTCAAAGCCGGAGAAATTCAGGTCGGTTACATCGCCATCTTTTTCGGTCAGCTTAACGTTGATACGCGTACGGCCCTGTACCACCTGAAAACGGTTAGCAATGCCGAGCTCGCTGAACA
>NZ_DAMBSA010000239.1:0-7300 GCF_032054795.1 Pantoea sp. CTOTU49201 | reverse complement strand
ACGCTGAATCATCGCCTGACGACGCATGGTGTGACGATAAGCGGTTGGCGTTTGTGAGAACTGACGGCGGAACACGCGCGAGAAGGTCTGCTGCGAGTCATAACCGTATTGCATCGCGATATCGAACACCGGACGCTGAGTTTGGCGCAGCGCTTCAGCGGCCAGCGTCAGACGACGTTCGCGAATATAGCCACCCAGCGTTTGTTTCGTGACGGCACGGAACATACGCTGCAGGTGCCATTTTGAGTAACCTGATTTTGCCGCGACTTCATCAATAGACAGCGCTTTATCCAGATTCTGATCGATCCAGTTGGACAGCGAATGAATGATTTCCTGTTGCATCATAGCCTCATCCTTCTGATGTTTTTTGCCTGGTGAGAAATTCGAAGTTTTGCTGGGGTGCGAGTATAATTCCTCAAGTTAACTTGAGGTAAAGGCCCTAAATGAAAAAAGAACGCAATTACCCGAAGCCGGTTTTAACGCCGGGCGAAGTGGCGAAGCGCAGCGGCGTGGCGGTGTCGGCGCTGCACTTCTATGAGACCAAAGGATTGATTTTCAGCTCGCGCAACGGCGGCAACCAACGCCGCTACAGCCGTGACGTGCTGCGTCGCGTAGCTATCATCAAAATCGCCCAACGCATCGGCATTCCGCTGGCGACGGTGAGCGACAGCCTGACACATGTGCCGGCCAATAAGCGCATGTCGACGCAGGAGTGGGACGCGTTGACGCAACACTGGCGCGAGGAGCTGGATAAACGCATCGAAACCCTGACGCGCTTGCGTAACGATCTGGATGGCTGCATTGGCTGCGGCTGTTTATCGATGCGCGATTGCCCGCTGCGCAATCCGGGTGACCGCCTGGGCGAGCAAGGTTCGGGCGCGGTGCTACTCGATCCGGAACAAGACGAGCAAAAACGTTAATCGACTATACTTGGCGGAACACTTTTACCGGCAAGGAAACCGTATGATCACCGTTCACCATCTGGAAAACTCCCGCTCGCATCGCGTGTTATGGCTACTGGAAGAGCTCGCGGTGCCTTACCAAATCAAACGCTATCAGCGTGAAAACAGTCTGCTGGCCCCCGATTCCTTAAAGAAAGTGCATCCGCTGGGTAAATCACCGGTGATTACCGACGGCAATCGCGTGATTGCTGAGTCGGGCGCGATTCTCGAATATCTGCAACTCAAATACGACAGCGAGCATCAGCTGGCGTTGAGTCATGAAGATGAACAGATTCAGGCGCGTTACTGGCTGCATTACGCGGAAGGATCGCTGATGCCGCTGCTGGTAATGAAGCTGGTGTTTGCGCAGTTTGGCAAAAAGCCGGTGCCGTGGCTGCTGCGTCCGGCTGGTATCGCGCTGAGTAAAGGGATTCAGAAAGCCTGGCTGAACAAGCAACTGGCTTTGCACGGCAGCGTGATTGAAGAGCATCTCACGCAGCATCCATTTTTTGCCGGTTCACGTTTTAGCATCGCCGACGTGCAGATGAGCTTCCCGTTGCTGGCACTGCAGTTACGTGGTTCGCTGCGCGATACGCCCGCCACCGCCCGCTGGCTGGAAACCATGCAGCAGCGCGCTGCCTGGCAACGTGCGATCCAGCAGGGCGGCGCGATTCAATTGCAGAGTTGATTGCGGCAAGGTCGCCATGAATGGCGACCCTACGGGGCGGATGCCTGAATTTATCCTGTCATGCCCGCGATTAGTAGTTGAAAACCCCATGGCAAACGCCAGATAATCGTTTGCCTTTTTTCCGCGTCCCCTTTTACGGCCTGGAATACGCGGCGACGTAAACGTTTGCCTGGATTTTCATCAGGAAAATCCGCCATCAGGGAACAGCAAACGTGCGCCGCGCGGCGACTCACATCACAAAAATATTGAGGAAGAATTATGTCTGGCGAATCGCGCCCGGCCAGTGGAAAACTGGACGCCTGGTTCAATATCTCTGCACGCGGCAGCAGCGTGCGTCAGGAAGTATTGGCGGGTCTGACAACGTTTCTGGCGATGGTGTATTCCGTCATCGTGGTGCCCGGCATGCTGGGCAAAGCGGGCTTCTCACCAACGGCGGTGTTCGTCGCCACCTGTTTAGTCGCCAGTTTTGGTTCGATCATCATGGGCTTGTGGGCCAACCTGCCAATGGCGATTGGTTGCGCCATCTCGCTGACCGCCTTCACCGCTTTCAGCCTGGTACTTGGCCAGCACATCAGCGTGCCGGTGGCGCTTGGCGCGGTGTTCCTGATGGGCTTACTGTTCACGCTGATTTCAGTCACCGGCATCCGCGCATGGATTCTGCGTAACTTGCCGATGGGCGTGGCGCACGGAACCGGTGTCGGTATCGGCTTGTTCCTGCTGCTGATTGCCGCTGACGGCATTGGTTTGGTGGTGAAAAACCCGGCTGCGGGCTTGCCGGTGGCGTTGGGTCAGTTCGCTTCGTTCCCGGTGATCATGTCGCTGGTCGGCCTGGCAGCGATTTTCGGCCTGGAAAAACGCCGCGTGCCGGGCGGCATTCTGCTGACCATCATCACCATCTCAATTCTTGGCCTGATTTTCGATCCGGCGGTGACCTATCAAGGTCTGTTCGCCATGCCGAGCCTGAAGGATGCCAACGGGCAATCGGCGATGTTTAGCCTTGATATCATGGGCGCGCTGCAACCTGTGGTGCTGCCGAGCGTGCTGGCGCTGGTGATGACCGCAGTCTTTGATGCCACCGGCACCATCCGTGCGGTAGCGGGGCAGGCGAATCTGCTGGATAAAGAGGGGCAGATCATCAACGGTGGCCGTGCGCTGACCACCGATTCCGTCAGCAGCCTGTTCGCTGGTTTGGTCGGCGCTTCGCCGGCTGCGGTTTACATCGAATCGGCGGCAGGAACGGCGGCGGGCGGTAAAACTGGTCTGACGGCGATTGTGGTGGGTTTGCTGTTCCTGGTGATTCTGTTTATGTCGCCGCTGGCCTATCTGGTTCCCGCTTACGCGACGGCTCCAGCGTTGATGTACGTTGGCCTGTTGATGCTGAGTAACGTGGCAAAAATCGACTTCAACGATTTCGTTGATGCGATGTCCGGCTTGCTGACCGCGGTGTTCATCGTGCTGACCTGCAACATCGTCACCGGCATCATGCTCGGCTTCGCTTCACTGGTGATTGGTCGTTTATTTGCTGGCGAGTGGCGCAAGCTGAACGTTGGCACCGTGGTGATTGCTGTCGCGCTGGTGGCGTTCTATGCCGGTGGCTGGGCCATCTGACCTCAAAGTTGAATAATTCCAGGATTATTCGCTTTCTGCTCCACGCCGCACATCGGGTTGCCCCGCTGTGCGGCGTTTTGTTTTACACTTTCCCACGCAACAACATCGCTTTAATGAAATTGATTCGCCTAAGGAAAGCATGGAAATCTTCTTTACTATTCTCATCATGACGCTGGTGGTTTCACTCTCCAGCGTGGCGGCACGTATTCTGCCGTTTCAAATTCCCCTGCCGCTGGTACAAATTGCCGCCGGTGCACTGCTCGCGTTTCCCGTCTTCGGCCTGCATGTCGATTTTGATCCGGAGCTGTTCCTCGTGCTGTTCATTCCGCCGCTGCTGTTCGCGGATGGCTGGAAAACGCCGATTAACGAGTTCCTGCATCACGGCCGCGAAATCATGGGGCTGGCGCTGGTTCTGGTGCTGATCACCGTGGTCGGGATTGGCTACCTGATTTACTGGCTGGTGCCAGGCATTCCGCTGATTCCCGCCTTTGCGCTGGCGGCGGTGCTGTCGCCAACCGATGCCGTGGCGCTGTCCGGCATTGTTGGTGAAGGGCGCATCCCGAAAAAAATCATGTCGATTGTGCAGGGCGAAGCCCTGATGAACGACGCATCGGGTCTGGTATCGCTGAAGTTTGCCGTCGCGGTGGCGATGGGCACCATGGTGTTTACGTGGGGCGGCGCCAGCGTCGAGTTTCTCAAAGTGGCGGTCGGCGGTTTAGTCGCCGGTGTGGCGATATGCTGGCTGTATGGCCGCTCGCTGCGTTTGCTGAGCCGCTGGAGCGGTGATGACCCGGCAACACAAACCGTGCTGCTGCTGCTATTACCGTTCGCCTCGTATCTGATTGCGGAACACCTTGGCGTGTCGGGCATCCTCGCCGCCGTCGCCGCCGGTATGACCATCACGCGTTCCGGCATTATCCGCCAGGCACCGCTGGCGATGCGTCTGCGTGCCAACAGCGTATGGCAGATGCTGGAGTTCGTGTTCAACGGCATGGTGTTCCTGATGCTCGGCCTGCAGCTGCCCGACATCCTTTCCACCTCGATTGCACAGGCCAATGCCGATCCTAACGTGGAACTGTGGATGCTGTTTACTGACGTTCTGTTGGTCTACGCCGCGCTGATGGTGGTGCGTTTCAGTTGGCTGTGGATCATGAAGCGCACCAGTATGCGTCTGCTGAAGAAGAAGCCGCTGGAGTTTACCAACTACTCGCTGCGTGAACTGCTGATTGCCTCTTTTGCCGGCGTACGCGGCGCTATCACGCTGGCCGGTGTGCTGTCGATTCCGCTGTTCCTCAGCAACGGCGATCCGTTCCCGGCGCGCTATGAATTGGTGTTCATCGCTACCGGCGTGATTTTGGTGTCGCTGCTGGTTGGTGTGGTGATCTTGCCGATTCTGCTGCGTGACGTTGAGAGCATCGATAAAGTCGGCCATCGTCGTGAGATTCAGTTTGCGCGTGCTGCGATGGCGGGCGTAGCGATTGAGAGCCTGCATAAAATGGAGCAGCGTCTCGAAACCGACACCGAAGAGAACATCGATCCGGAACTGCTGAAAGAGGTCAGTTTGCGCGTGATTGGTAATCTGCGTCGCCGCGCGGAGGGCAAAAACGATATCGAACAGGCGCAATTTGCCGAAAACCTCGAACGTCGTTTCCGCCTCAATGCGCTGCGTGCTGAGCGTGCCGAAGTTTACCATCTGCGTGCCACGCAGGAGATCTCAAACGAGACGATGCA
Source organism: Pantoea sp. CTOTU49201 (assembly GCF_032054795.1). Lineage (NCBI taxonomy): Bacteria > Pseudomonadati > Pseudomonadota > Gammaproteobacteria > Enterobacterales > Erwiniaceae > Pantoea > Pantoea sp. CTOTU49201. The sequence continues at coordinate 2,332 of NZ_DAMBSA010000239.1, read as the reverse complement.
GAAACTGCTGCACGATCTCGATCTGCTGGAAGCGCTGCTGATTGAGAAAGAGGAATAGCAGCAAGCCAAACGTAGGGTCGCCATTCATGGCGACCTATCTACATTAATGCGCTGCGGCCGTTTTCACACCGACAGCCGCGGCGCACTATCCGGCCAGTGTTCACGGCAACACTCAATCCACGCCTCGGCGCTGCGCGACAAATAGCTGCCTTCCCGCCAAATCAGCCCTAAGCTCCACTGCAGCTCCGATTCCAGCGGCAGCCACAGCAGCGACTGTTTATCCAGCCGCTGACAAATAGGCTCCGGCAGAATCGCCAATCCCATGCCCGCCTGCACCATCGCGGCGAGAAAATCCCACTGCGCGCTGCGCAGCGCAATAGTCGGCGTCAGGTTCTGGCGTTGAAACGCTTTGCGGATCTGGCGATTCAGCGCGAACTCTTCATTGAGGATCAGCAGCGGATGTTCGGCTAACTCCGCCAAACCCACTTTGCGGTGATTGCGCCACTGTTCACTGCGCGGCAGCAGCACGCACAGCGGATGGTGCATCAGCTCCAGCGTGTTGAGCGGCAGTTCTGACTCAATCGGCAGCGCGGTGAGGGCGATATCCAGCGCGCCACTCAGCACCGCTTGCTGCGCGGTTAAGCCGCCAAACTCGGATATTTTCAGCTGTACGCCCGGATAACGGCGGCGAAAGGCGGAGATCGATCCGGCCATCTGCATGCCGACCATCGGCGGAATACCCAGCCGCAGCTCGCCGGTTTTCAGCTGGTTGATATCACCCAACTGCGCCTCAAGCTGGTGGAACTCCTGCAGAATCACCAATCCGCGCTGGTAAACCGCCTGACCGCTATCAGTAAGATGCAGTTTGCGACCTTCACGCAGCAGCAAGGTGCAGCCGAGCTCCTCTTCCAGCTGGCGTAGCATTTTGCTGATGGTCGGCTGCGTCACGAACAGCTTCTCAGCGGCGCGGGTGAAGCTTTGCTGACGCACCACTTCTGTGAAGTAGCGCAGGGCGCGCACGTCCATAAGCATTCCTTTTTGGCATAGTTTGAATAATTTTAATTCATTTCTTTCACAGTTTGCGGCGGATTTATACTGGGCACCTCAATTCTTCCTCAGGGTGCAAGGCAATGATGGCATTAAGTCCGCGCAGAACGGATCTCCTGCAACGTACGTTTGTTCCGCTGCAGCTGGTGCTGTATGTCGGTTTGTTTATTTTCAGCGACAGACTGGTGAGCTGGCTGCATCTGCCGCTGCCCGCTAATGTGGTTGGCATGGTGCTGCTGCTGGTGTTAATCATGACGCGCATCGTGCCGCTGCGCTGGGTGAAAGCCGGTGCTAACTGGCTGCTGGCGGAAATGCTGCTGTTCTTTATTCCAGCGGTGGTGGCGGTGGTGAACTACAGCGATTTGCTGCGCAGCGAAGGCTGGCGCATCTGTGTGGTGATTGGCGTCAGTACCTTGCTGGTACTGGCTTCGACTTCACTGGTGGTCGATCGTTTATATCGCTTCGAACTGGCACGCGCCGCCCGCAAGCAGGCCCATCATGAATGATCTGCTAATTAGCCTGCTGTGTCTGGCGTTCACGCTGCTGGTCTATTACCTCAATAAGATTCTCTATCGTCGCTGGCGCACGCTGCTGTTGATGCCGCTGGTCTTAACGCCGCTGGTGCTGGTGGCGCTGCTGCTGCTCACTCATGTCAGCTGGAAAAATTACATCGCCGAAAGTCACTGGCTGATTTGGTTGCTCGGTCCGGCCACGCTGGCGTTTGCCGTGCCGGTGTATGAGAACCTCGAAATCATCAAGCGTCACTGGTTGTCGCTTAGCGTGGGCGTGCTGACGGCCACGCTGGTGGCGGTATGCAGTTCGGTGTGGCTGGCGCGCTTGCTGACGCTGCCGGAAACCATCCAGCGCAGCCTGGCGGTACGCTCAATCACCACGCCGTTTGCGCTGGCAGCCGCGCAGCCGATTGGCGGCCAGCCGGATCTGGTGGCGCTGTTTGTGGTGATCACCGGCGTGTTCGGTATGGCGGTGGGCGATGTGCTGTTTTTGCGTATCGCCATCAAACAAGGCGTCGCCAAAGGCGCGGGTTTTGGTGCGGCATCACACGGCGCAGGTACCGCGCGCGCTTACCAACTCGGCCAGCAGGAGGGCGTGGTGTCCAGTTTGGTGATGATGCTGTCGGGTGTGGTCACCGTCATTCTTGCGCCGCTGTTAAGCCACTTATTATGGGTGTCGTAATACGTTTGTTTTGAGTCATTGCTCATACAGCAACCCCATCGCTTTGCTTATTGTTTGCCCGCTTAAACGATAAGGAAGCGAAAAAATGAAA
>NZ_DAMBSA010000238.1:0-7330 GCF_032054795.1 Pantoea sp. CTOTU49201 | reverse complement strand
CGGGCTTAATGGCGCGAACTGACGCGATACTGCTGCTGTTTGGCCTCTGCTCGCTGGTCAGCATCGTTATCACCGGCATATTCGTCGACCGATTTTTACAGCCGCTCACGCTAATCAGCATCGGCCTTTTCATGGTGGCTGCGTTATTGCTGCAACTGAATGCGGCGAGCGTGCAGCTGGTGTGGCTGGCGGTGGCATTGTGGGGATTGGCGTTTGGTGGGGCGGCGACGCTGTTGCAAACCGCCATGGTGAATCGCGCCGGTGCCGCGACCGATGTCGCGCAATCGATGCTGGTCACGGTGTGGAATCTGGCGATGGCTGGCGGCGGCATGATGGGTGGCGTGTTACTGCAAAATCTCGGTATCGGCAGTTTTGCCCCGGTGTTATTGCTGTTGTTGGTCATGGCGTTGGGCATTGCCTGGTGGTCAGGTCAGCGCGGGATGCAGACCAGCGTTAATCCTTTGTCGTGATAATAACCGCGTGATTCGTCAATGCATATCCGGCAGTATCAACCAGGCTTTTGTGATTACGCTCACAGAGGAAAGCATGATGAATATCGATCTACACGGGAAAACAGCCTTAGTTACCGCATCAACCGGCGGTATCGGTTTTGCCATTGCACAAGGTCTGGCGGCCAGCGGGGCGGAAGTGGTGCTGAACGGGCGCAGTGAAGCCTCGGTGAGTCGTGCGCGCGAGAAGCTCAACGGCTTAGTGGCGGGGGCGAAAATTCACACCTTTATCGCCGATCTCGGCAGTGCGCAGGGCGTTAAGCAACTGCTCGACGGCTTGCCGCCGATCGATATTCTGGTGAATAACGCTGGGATTTACGGTCCGCAGGATTTTTATGAGGTGGATGACGACACCTGGGATGCCTATTGGCAGACCAACGTGATGTCCGGTGTGCGCCTGTCGCGGGCTTTATTGCCGGAGATGGTGAAACGCGGTTGGGGCCGCGTGGTGTTTATCTCCTCGGAATCAGCCTTGAACATTCCCGCCGATATGCTGCATTACGGCGTGAGCAAAACGGCGCAGCTGTCGCTGGCGCGCGGGCTGGCGAAAGTGGTGGCGGGCAGCGGCGTGACGGTGAACAGCGTGTTGCCGGGCCCAACGCTCTCCGATGGTTTTGCCGCCATGATGGAAGATGAAGTGAAACGTACCGGTAAGCCGCTGGAAGAGTTGGCGAAAGAGTTTGTGATGGCCCAGCGTCCGAGTTCTGTGATCCAGCGTGCTGCCACGGTGGAAGAGGTGGCGAATATGGTGGTGTACGTCTGTTCGAAACAGGCATCGGCGACGTCCGGTGCCGCGCTGCGCGTCGATGGCGGCGTGGTGGATGATATTGTTTAGCCGGGTGCGGTGATTGACAAGGTCGCCATGAATGGCGACCCTACAACGCTCGCACCACAAAGACAAAAGTTTACACAGCAAAGCTTGGTGTTTCTGCTGTAGATGCTTAAAATGCCCGCACTTTTCTCTGAGGCTGCGGCATGACGATTTCGCTATCACGCGCAAAATGGATTCTGGCACTGGTTTGTCTGGTGCTGGCGTTTTGTCTCGTCCAGCGCAGCTTCAATTTGCCGTCTGCACCTTTAGCGCAGGTCAGCGCGTCCGCGCAAACTCACAGTAGTGACGATGCCAGCGGCAGTGAAAAACCCTGTGCGCTGAGCGCCAAATCGCTCAGTGCCGCCGCACCCATCCTTGATACCGCATTGCCTTTCCTGCTGTTGCTGCTGGCGCTGATCGCCACCTTCACACAAACCACCACTTGCGTCGGCTATCGCCGCGCACCGCTGTTTCCGCCTCTGCGACGGCGGCATCTGACCTTCTGCGTCTTCCGGGAATAACACCTGCGCGTTACATCGCGTAAACCCTGTTATTCACTGGAGAATTCACATGACTGTATTGATCAGGAGCCTGTTGCTCCTGCTGGCGAGCTGCGCGATCACTGTGCAGGCGGCAGACACCGGCTGGCTGCGTAATGCGCAAAATAGCCATGCCGAAGTGCGCCTGCGCAGCGCCAGCCACAACGAGAATCAGCAACTGTTGCTGGATATTCGCCTGCAACCCGGTTGGAAAACCTACTGGCGCACGCCAGGTGAAGGCGGCGTTGCGCCGGAAATTCGCTGGCAAACGCCTGATGTAAAAGCGCAATGGTTCTGGCCTGCGCCTGAGCGTTTTGACGTCAGCGGCTTGACCACGCAAGGCTACAAAGGCGATATCACGCTGCCGATCGAACTGGCGAAACTGTCGAGCCAACAGCTCGCGGGAACGTTGACGCTCTCGACCTGCAGCGATGTCTGCATCCTCACCGACTTCCCGTTCAGCCTCGATCTGACGCAGCCCGCTGACGCCGATTTTGCCCGCGATTTCGCCGAGGCGATGGGACGCATCCCGGCCGCCAGCGGCTTAACCGATCAACTCGACGCCAGCTTTGTGAATGGTGAATTGCAGATCCGCGCGCAGCGTCAAGGCGGCTGGCAACAACCTGAACTGTTCTTCGATTATCCGGAAGGCAGCATGCTGGCGGCACCGCAAATCAGTGTGAAAGGCGATACGCTCAGCGCACGCGTGGCGGTCACCGATGAATGGGGCGAAGCGGCACCGGATCTGCGTGGCAAAACGCTGTCGCTGGTGGTGGCCGATGGTGGGATTGCGCAGCAAAGCGCGATTAATATTGGCGCAGAAGCGTTGGTGTCCGGTGATGGTGCGCAAACATTATGGTCAGTGTTGCTGCTGGCGCTGCTCGGTGGCCTGATCCTCAACTTGATGCCGTGCGTGTTGCCCGTGCTGGCGATCAAACTCAGCAGCCTGGTGCAGCAGCAAGGGCAAACGCAGCGTCAGACGCGCCAGCAATTTCTCGCCTCCAGCGCCGGGATCATTTTCTCCTTCCTGCTGCTCGCACTGCTGATGACCGGGCTGCGTCTCAGCGGCCAGGCGCTTGGCTGGGGCATTCAGTTCCAGAGCAGCGGCTTCCTGCTGGTGATGGTGCTGGTGATGTTCCTGTTCAGCGCCAGCCTATTTGATCTGCTGCATTTCCGCTTGCCGTCGGGTTTGAATACCAAACTGGCGACGCATGGCGGCGATGGCTTACTCGGTCACTTCGGCCAGGGCGCGTTTGCCACCTTGCTGGCCACGCCGTGCAGCGCGCCGTTTCTTGGTACTGCGGTGGCTTATGCGTTAACGGCACCGCTGCCGCAGCTGTGGCTGCTGTTTGTCGCGCTCGGCGTCGGCATGAGTTTGCCGTGGCTGCTGGTGGCGGCGTTGCCGGGCATGGCCCGCTGCCTGCCGCGTCCGGGGCGCTGGATGGTGCATCTGCGCAGCGTGCTCGGCCTGTTTATGCTGCTCGCCACCTTCTGGCTGGTGACATTGCTGGTACCGCATTGGGGCAGCACCTTCGCGCTGGTGCTGGCGGGCGTGTTACTCGCGGTGTTGTGTGGTTGGCTGGTGAAGCGCCGCGCGCTGCAGCAGGCGGGCGTGGTGTTTATCACCCTGACGCTGGCCGGTGCGCTGTTCCTGATGACGCGCATCACGCCGGAAGAGGAGACGCTGCACTGGCAGCCGTTGACCGAAGCGGCAATTCATCAAGCGCTCGAGCAGGATAAACGGGTGTTTGTCGATGTCACCGCCGATTGGTGCATCACCTGCAAAGTGAACAAATCCCGCGTACTGAATCAGCCCGATGTGCGTGCTGCGCTAAAAGCCGATGACGTAGTGCTGCTGCGCGGCGACTGGACGCAGCCCGATCCCGCCATCGGTGAATTCCTGCGCCGCCGCGACCGCGTGGCAATCCCTTTTAACCAAATTTATGGCCCGGCACTGCCGCAAGGCCAGATTTTGTCACCGCTGCTGAGTCGTGAAGCGGTGATCTCCACTCTCTCTGAGGCGAAAAAATAATGAAGAAATCCCTGTTACTGCCACTGATGTTCCTTGCCATGCCTGCACTGGCGGCCGCGCCGTTTACCCCTGAGCAGGAAGCACGTATTAAAGAGCTGATCCGTGAAACTCTGGTGCAGAATCCGTCGATTCTGGCGGAAGCAGCTGATGCGTTTGATAAAGAAGCGGCGCAACAGCAGCAAAATGTGGTGGCGCAGATGGTGAAGAAAAACCATGACGCGTTGTTCAACGATGCTGGTTCACCGCGCATCGGTGCTGAAAAACCGGCGCTGACGCTGGTCTATTTCACCGATTACAACTGCGTGTTCTGTAAGAAGTTTGAATCCGATATCGAAAAACTGCTAAAAGCGTATCCGCAGGTCGCAGTGGTGATTAAACCGCTGCCGTATCGCTCTGAAACTTCACTCACCTCGGCGCGTCTGGCGCTCACCGTGTGGGAACAGCAGCCGAAAAACTTCCTCAAATTGCATGAACGTTTGATGGCGAAAAAGGGCAATCACGATACCGCTAGCATCGACGCGGCGCTGGAGAAAACCGGCATAAAGCTGAAAGAGCCAAGCAAAGTGAGCCTCGACACCATCAACAGCAACCTGACGCTGGCGCAGCAGCTCGGCGTACAGGGCACTCCAGCGACGCTGGTGGGCGACCAGATGATCAGTGGCGCGGTGCCGTATGAGCAATTGGAAGCGGCAGTGAAAGGCGCGCTACAGGCGAAGCCATGAGTCGACTAAAGCGCTGGCTGCGTGAGGCGCTGCTCTTGGTACTGATTGTTGCGGCGGCGCTGTGGGGCATGGACTGGCTGCGCGCACCACAGCTGCCTGCCGACCTGGCGCAGCAGCCGCTCACCTCGCTGCAAGGCGAGGTCAATCTGGCGGAGCTCAGTCAGGATCGGCCATTGCTGGTTTACGTCTGGGCAACCTGGTGCGGCGTATGCAAACTCACCACGCCAACTGTGGCGGCGATGAGCCAGCAAGGTTACAAGGTGGCGAGCATGGCGCTGCGATCCGGTAACGATATGCGCGTAGCAACCTGGCTGGAGAAGAAAGGGCTGCAAGGCGTGGCAATCAATGATGAGAGCGGGGCGATCGGCCAGCGCTGGGATATTCAGGCCACGCCGACCTTTATCGTGCTGCATCAGGGTAAAGTGATCAGTACTAGCACTGGCTGGACTAGCGGTTGGGGGTTAAAGGTTAGATTGTGGATCAGCACTTTTAAAGTGTAATAGTGTTATCCTGGCTGATGGCGTTAACGTTGCCCAGTTCCTTATCAGCCGGGATAATTTTTTCTGCCACGAGTTGTTCATTAGGTTTAATTGATTTCTGTAAAATGATTTACATTTTACAGAATAATGTATTTAATTTTCCCACGATTGACCAACAAGTGAATGAAATGGAAATTCTGGCGAGTGTAAGTGATATTTTTAAGGAACATGTTAATGATTTCAGTTTCTCTCTGGAGAAATATAACATTTATCGACCGTCAGAACTGGGTCTGTCTGGTGATGATAGTAATCTAATCCTTTTTAAAGGTGAGCCGGCGACAGGTGTTAATATAGTTTTTTCAGATGAATCTAAGAATTGTCGTGTTTTTGTAGGAGAAAAAACAACAGGGGTAGGTTTTCTTATTTCGATTGTCGCAAGTGATTGCATTATCTATATCGGAGATAGGTGTAGTTTCAAAAAAGGCTCCATAGTAGTTTGTGGTACCGGAGATACGGTAATAGTAGGCAATGATGTAACCACCATGCCCGGTAATCAATGGACAACAGGACGACATTCTTTAGTCTCCGGAAAAATGATAGTTATTGGTGATGACTGTATGTTTGCAAGTTCGGTAACAATACGTGCTTCGGATGGTCACCCCGTATTCATGCCAGACACCGGCAAGCAGATTAATGAACCACGCAATCCAATTATTATTGAGCCGCATTGCTGGATCGGTGAGAGAGCCATCATCCTTAAAAACGTGAATCTTGGCGCATGTTCAATTGTTGCAGCCGGAGCGGTAGTGACAAAATCTGCCCCTAAATTTTCACTTATGGCTGGCGTTCCTGCTTCAAAAAAGAGTCTTAATGGTGCCGTCTGGAGCAGAAGTCAGAGAGAGAAAGATAAAGAAAAATCTTTAATGTGGCATCAAAAATACGGCGATGTTAATAATGCGTGACGCGCAAACTTCAAATTTGAGCTTATTCTTATAAGTTGATTCTTGCTTAAGTGCAAGGCTGGCTTAAGTATCAGATGATGTAAGAAAAATATGATGCCGATTCGATATTTGCTGGAGATATTGTATTGCGAAATTTTCAAATGTTATAGTCACGATGGCGAGCAGTTTTCTGCCAGAACTCCGTGTCGATGTTTTAATCTCGCCTTAAATTACAGTGAAATCTTCCCGGCTTTTTTCCAATATTAAGACGTATTTGCGACAAGTCCTGGAATTATGATGTTCTCCTTTGAGTGTTGACTAATGGTAAAATGTACAGATTCATTAATCTTTATTGACAGAGTTAGACACGGTTTTCCATCGAACCGACGAGTCTGATATTGTTTGAGAATCACAGTCATGTTGAAAAAGCTAATGTTGACCTCTGTATTGTTTGGCTTGTCATATGCTGCCAGTGGCAGCGACGAATCCAATGAGAAGAGATCCTCATTTTACCTTCAGACAAAAGCGCAATATGAGCGTTTCACGGGGCGATACGACATTGTCATGTTTGGTGATAGCCTCACTGAAAGAGGACATTGGCAGGATATGTTTCCTGATGTCAGGATAGGAAATCGAGGTATTGGTGGGGACGATACATCTGGAATGTTAGCTCGAATGTCAGAAGTAGAAGCTACCGGGGCAAAGGTCGTCTTTATCATGGCAGGTACCAATGACTTAAGCCGCCATGTTGCACCTGATATCATCGCAAAAAATATCATTACTATTGCAAAAAAATTCTCTGTGAAAGGTATTTATCCAATTATTCAGTCTACGATCCTGTCTGGCGAAAAACGCCTGAATAAGAACCAAAAAATACAGCAGATTAATGAATTATTGAAGCGTAGTGCACTTGCCAACGGTTACATCTATCTCGATATCAACCATTTTATTGCGCCTGATGGGTATCTAATGAATAAGAACACTTTGGATGGGACGCATTTAACAGTGGAAGGCTATCAGGTATGGAAAGAAGTACTTAACCGTTTTATTAAGTAGTTATTTAGTGACTCAGGGGTCGGGTTTATTAAATTTAACATGGATGAGGCAGAGAATGACAAATATGCTTGTTAGCGAACGGAATCTTTTATCCTTAAGAAATTATATTAAAAATTTTAGTCTTTCCCCCGATAAGTACAAAAAGTATGTTTTTTCAGAGTTAAATATTTCCGCTGATGAGAGTAATTTATTTTATTTTAAAGGTGAGCGACCAAAAGGTCTTGAGTTCTCATTTGCAGGC
>NZ_DAMBSA010000237.1:0-7350 GCF_032054795.1 Pantoea sp. CTOTU49201 | reverse complement strand
TGAGGTAATAACGCACATCCTGATGCGCCATTGAGAACTGCGTGGCTTCGATCAGGCGTTTCAGCGTCGCCTGAGGCAAGGTGAATTCCACCTCGCTCTGCCAGTCATCCAGATTTGGGAAGTCGCTGGCGGGCAACGTTGACAGCGAGAAACGGCTGCGGCCAGAGCGCACCAGCATTCTGTCGCCTTCCAGCGTCAGGCTGATCTCAGCGCCTTCCGGCAAACCGCGACAAATATCGAGGAATTTACGCGCGGGAACCGTGGTCGCGCCCGGCTCGTGTGGCTGCGTCAGCGCAACACGGGCTACCATTTCCATTTCCAGATCGGTACCGGTCAAGCGCAGCGAGCCTTCGCTAACCTGCAGCAGTAAATTTCCCAGGATCGGCAGCGTCGGGCGTCCGCCAAGTGGACCGCTAACCTGTTGCAGTGGCTTCAGTAACTGCTCACGTTCTACAATAAATTTCATATGCGTCAGGAAGATAGTGTTCGAATGAGGTTAGAGAAATCTTCTTTGATGTCGTGGCTCTCTTCACGCAGCTGCTCGATTTTTCGACAAGCGTGAAGCACGGTGGTATGGTCGCGGCCACCAAACGCATCGCCAATCTCTGGCAAGCTGTGGTTGGTGAGCTCTTTCGCCATCGCCATCGCCATCTGGCGCGGACGCGCTACCGAACGCGAACGGCGTTTCGACAGCAAATCCGCCACTTTAATTTTGTAATACTCGGCCACCGTTTTCTGAATATTATCAATGGTGACCAGCTTTTCCTGCAGCGCCAGCAGATCGCGCAGCGCTTCGCGCACGAAATCGATAGTGATGGCGCGGCCGGTAAAGTTCGCGTTGGCAATCACGCGGTTCAGCGCGCCTTCCAGCTCGCGAACGTTGGAACGCAAACGCTTAGCAATAAAGAAGGCAACTTCACCCGGCAGGCGAATATCATTTTCATCGGCTTTCTTCATCAGGATCGCGACGCGCGTTTCCAGCTCAGGCGGCTCGATCGCCACGGTTAATCCCCAGCCAAAACGTGATTTCAGGCGATCTTCTACGCCGTTGATCTCTTTTGGATAGCGATCCGAGGTCAGGATGATCTGTTGATTGCCTTCCAGCAGCGCGTTAAACGTATGGAAGAACTCTTCCTGCGAGCGCTCTTTATTGGCAAAGAATTGAATATCATCGATCAGCAGCGCATCAACCGAGCGGTAGTAACGCTTAAACTCTTCGATGGCGTTGTTCTGCAAGGCTTTAACCATGTCCTGCACAAAACGCTCAGAGTGCATGTACACCACTTTGGCATTGGGCTTGCGCGCAATAATGCCGTTACCCACCGCGTGCAACAGGTGAGTTTTACCCAGGCCGGTGCCGCCATACAGGAACAGTGGGTTATAAGCGCCGCCAGGATTATCCGCCACCTGACGTGCCGCCGCGCGCGCCAGCTGGTTCGATTTACCTTCAACGAAGTTGTCGAAGTTATGACGGTTATTCACATTGGAGCGGTAAGTGACATCCGCCGGCGCAGGTACCGAATCCCAGCTTGGACGCAGGATTTGCGTCGGCGCGGGACGATTTTCAATCGGTGCAGGTGCGCTGTAACTGGAAGTGGCCATCGCCGGTTGGCTGGTTGTCACCTGTGCGGCAGGACGCGTGCCGACTTCGAAACGCAGTAACGGCACATTTGCACCGCAGAATTCATTCAGCAGCCCATTGATACTATTGAGATATTTATCTCTAACCCAGTCGAGTACAAACCGATTTGGTGCATACAAGGTCAGCGTATTGTCGTTCAATTCAGCTTGCAGCGGACGAATCCACATGCTGAATTCGGTGGCAGGAAGCTCATCCTGCAAACGGGCAAGACACTGTTGCCAAAGCGTAAGTGACACGGCGGACTCCACTCGTACAAAATCGATAAGAATTTTAGGCGCTAATAAATAGAAACGTAATTTTTAGACACAGACGGTTGGAAAGCGCCTGCGACCGCTATTCGCGGTAGTCTTCCCCGGCGATCGCAGTGAGGATCGTCAGCGGAAGGGCGGATCATAACGTAAAGCCGCACAGAGATCTTCCCTTTCTACACAGTTTTGATCCAATTTATCCACAGGCTGCTGAAGCGATAATGAGTTTACGCTTTCTGCGAAAAAAGCCAGCGTTAATGTGGCTGAAAGCGGTAATTTTTCTGGCGAGCTCTCGTTTCTGCGCAACAAATCTGCAAATTGATCGCAAGAAGATCCTGCGCGATCCTTGCGCTTTAACCCACAGCCCGTATAATTCCCCACCCGGCATTATTGCGTGAAGCCTTGATGCCCGGAATCAGCGGGCTGTATCTGGGTTTCCAGGTGCCGCGACCAGCGAAGTAAATTGACTCTGGACTGTACAATTATTACAATCCCGCCTCTTTATTAAAGACACATTGAGGCGTTGGTCGATTTACTGGCCCGAAAACGCGTCACCCAGTGAAAATTTTCAAGTTTAGGTAGAAATCGCCATGAAACGCACTTTTCAACCGTCCGTACTGAAGCGCAACCGTTCACACGGTTTCCGTGCTCGTATGGCAACAAAAAATGGTCGTCAGGTTCTGGCACGTCGTCGTGCTAAAGGCCGTTCTCGTCTGACCGTTTCTAAGTAATAAAGCTAACCCTCGTGGTTAAGCTCGCATTTCCCAGGGAGTTACGTTTGTTAACTCCCACTCATTTCACTTTCGTCTTCCAGCAGCCACAACGAGCCGGTACGCCGCAAATCACCATACTCGGCCGACTTAACGCGCTGGGGCATCCCCGCATCGGTCTCACCGTCGCAAAAAAACATGTAAAACGTGCCCATGAACGCAACCGGATCAAGCGATTGACCCGCGAAAGCTTTCGTCTGCGTCAACATGAGCTCCCTGCGATGGATTTTGTGATCGTGGCTAAAAAAGGGATTGCTGACCTGGATAACCGTGCGCTGACGGAAGCGTTGGAGAAACTATGGCGTCGTCACTGTCGCCTGGCTCGCGGCTCCTGATTGCCCTGATACGCGTTTATCAACGCGCCATCAGCCCACTGCTGGGACCTCATTGCCGGTTCCATCCCACCTGTTCGCAGTATGGGATTGAGGCCTTACGCCGCTTTGGCGTTGTAAAAGGCAGTTGGTTGACGATAAAACGCGTATTAAAATGCCACCCTTTGAACCCGGGTGGTGACGATCCTGTGCCGCCAAAAACCTTTGATACCAGAGAACATTAACGATGGATTCGCAACGCAATCTCTTTCTCATCGCTTTTCTGTTCGTGTCTTTTATGATCTGGCAAGCCTGGCAGACGGACCACGCTCCGCAGCCACAGCAAACCCAGACCACGCAAAACACAAGCAGCGCAGCGGGTGATGCCGCCACTTCCGGCGTGCCGGCTAGCGGACAGGGCAAAACGATCACCGTTAAGACAGATGTCCTGTCACTCAACATCAATACGCGTGGTGGCGATATTGAGCAGGCTCAGCTGCTGACTTACCCGGACAAACTGGGTTCAGACGCACCGTTCCAGCTGCTTGAAACCACACCTGCCTTCGTTTATCAGGCGCAGAGCGGCTTAACGGGCCGTAACGGTCCGGATAACCCGAACAATGGCGCACGTCCGCTGTATACCACTTCGCAAGATAGCTTCGTGATGGCGGATGGCCAGAGCGAACTGCGCGTGCCGCTGACCTGGACCGGTGAAAACGGCGTGGTTTACACCAAGACGTTCGTCTTCAAGCGCGGTGAGTATGCGGTAAACGTTGACTACAACATCAACAACACCACTCAGCAGCCGCTGGAAGTGTCGATGTTTGGTCAGCTGAAGCAGACCATCGACGTGCCGAAGCACCGCGATACCGGCAGCAACAACTTTGCTCTGCACACCTTCCGTGGCGCAGCGTACTCAACCAGCGATGCGAAATACGAAAAATATAAATTCGACACCATCGCGGATAACGAGAACCTGAACACCACCACCAGCAATGGTTGGGTGGCGATGCTGCAGCAGTACTTTGCTACCGCTTGGGTGCCACGCACGCAGGGTAACAACACGCTGTACACCAGCAACCTCGGCAATGGCATCGCGGCAATTGGCTACAAATCTGCACCGGTTACCGTTGGCGCAGGCGCACAGCAAGATCTTGGCGCAACGCTGTGGGTCGGCCCGGAAATTCAGGACCAGATGGCAGCCATCGCGCCGCACCTGGATCTGACCGTGGATTACGGCTGGTTGTGGTTCATCTCTCAGCCGCTGTTTAAGCTGCTGAAGTTCATCCACAGCTTTATCGGTAACTGGGGCTTCTCCATTATCGTTATCACCTTCATCGTACGTGGCATCATGTACCCGCTGACCAAAGCGCAGTACACCTCGATGGCGAAGATGCGTATGCTGCAGCCGAAGATTCAGGCGATGCGTGAACGTCTGGGCGATGATAAGCAGAAGCAGAGCCAGGAAATGATGGCGCTGTATAAGGCGGAGAAAGTGAATCCGCTGGGCGGCTGTCTGCCACTGGTTATCCAGATGCCAATCTTCCTGGCCTTGTACTACATGCTGTCAGGCTCGGTTGAACTGCGTCATGCGCCGTTTATTTTGTGGATTCATGACCTGTCTGCGCAGGACCCGTACTACATTCTGCCGATCATCATGGGTATCACCATGTTCTTCATTCAGAAGATGTCACCGACCACCGTGACCGATCCGATGCAGCAGAAGATCATGACCTACATGCCGGTTATCTTTACCGTGTTCTTCCTGTGGTTCCCATCAGGTCTGGTGCTGTACTACATCGTCAGCAACCTGGTAACCATTCTCCAGCAGCAGCTGATTTATCGCGGCCTGGAAAAACGTGGTCTGCATAGCCGCGACAAGAAGAAAGCGTAACGTCTGACTGCATCCAGTAGCAGCGTATAATTAAGGGGCGGCATTTATGTCGCCCTGTTTTTTTGTTTCGAGAAAAGGTGAATCATGAGCCACAGCGACACTATCGTTGCCCAGGCGACGCCTCCCGGCCGCGGCGGCGTCGGCATTCTGCGTATCTCCGGCGCGAAAGCCGCTGAGGTAGCGCAAGCCGTGCTCGGCAAGCTGCCAAAACCGCGCTATGCCGACTATCTGCCCTTTACCGATGCCGATGGCAGCGTGCTCGATCAGGGCATTGCACTGTGGTTTCCTGGCCCGAACTCCTTTACCGGCGAAGATGTGCTAGAGCTGCAAGGCCACGGCGGCCCGGTGATTCTTGACCTGCTGCTGAAACGCATCGTGGCGCTGCCCGGTTTGCGCATTGCCCAACCCGGTGAATTCTCGGAACGTGCCTTCCTCAACGACAAGCTCGATTTAGCGCAAGCCGAAGCGATTGCCGACCTGATCGATGCCAGCTCAGAGCAAGCCGCCCGCTCGGCGGTGAACTCGCTGCAGGGCGCTTTTTCCCTGCGCATTAACGCGCTTGTGGAAGCACTTACTCACCTGCGCATCTATGTGGAAGCGGCCATCGACTTCCCGGATGAAGAGATCGATTTCCTTTCCGACGGCAAAATTGAAGCCCAGCTCAATGTGGTGATCGGCGATCTCGATGGCGTGCGTGCCGAAGCGCGTCAAGGCAGCCTGCTGCGCGAAGGGATGAAAGTGGTGATTGCCGGTCGTCCCAATGCCGGTAAATCGAGCCTGCTGAATGCCTTAGCCGGGCGCGAAGCGGCGATCGTCACCGATATCGCCGGCACCACGCGCGACGTCCTGCGCGAGCATATCCATATTGACGGTATGCCGCTGCACATCATCGATACCGCAGGTTTGCGTGAAGCCAGCGACGAAGTTGAGCGCATCGGTATTGAACGCGCATGGCAGGAGATCGAACAGGCCGACCGCGTGCTGTTTATGGTCGATGGCACCACCACCGACGCGACCGAAGCCGCCGCAATCTGGCCGGATTTCGTTGCCCGTCTGCCGGAAGCGCTGCCGATTACCGTGGTGCGCAACAAAGCGGATATGACCGGCGAAGTGCTGGGCCTCACTGAAGTGAACGGTCACTCACTGATTCGTCTCTCGGCGCGAACCGGTGAAGGTGTGGAAGCGCTGCGCGATCACCTGAAACAGAGCATGGGATTTGCCGGCAATATGGAAGGCGGATTTCTCGCCCGCCGCCGCCATCTGCAAGCACTGGAGTTAGCAGCAACGCACTTGCAGCAAGGCAAGCATCAGCTGTTAGGCGCGTGGGCCGGCGAATTACTGGCGGAAGAGTTACGGTTAGCGCAGCAGGCGCTGAGCGAAATCACCGGCGAATTCACCTCCGACGACCTGCTGGGCAGAATCTTCTCCAGTTTCTGTATTGGTAAGTAATAGTCTGTTACGTGGTCGCCATGAATGGCGACCCTACGGTGTTCTAATGTAGGGTGCGCAATCCCGTTAATCATGCGTCTTTGTTATTTGGCTCCCCAACGCCTTTGCAGTATAACGATCACTGCCCGGCGAACAGGTCCTGCTGGGTACATTCATTATTCATGCTAAATATTGGGCGCAAGTTGCTGCCTGAACAGGAGAGAAACATGAGTACAACGCTCGACAGCGTGGCGCTGAACGCGCTGTTCAATGAAGCCCGCACCCACAGCTATTGGCAGGACAAACCGGTTTCGCAGGATTTGCTGAAGCAGCTCTATAGCCTGACCGCGCTGGGCCCAACCTCCGCTAACTGCTCGCCAGGCCGTTTTGTATTTGTGACCTCGCAGGAAGGCAAAGAGAAGCTGAAACCCGCGCTCTCCTCCGGCAACGTCGATAAAACCATGGCCGCACCGGTGACGGTGATCGTGGCGTGGGATCCTGAATTCTACGAAGCGCTGCCGAAGCTGTTCCCGCACGGTGATGCGCGCAGCTGGTTTACCAGCAGCCCGGATCTGGCGAAAGAAACCGCGTTCCGTAACAGCAGCTTGCAAGCAGGTTATTTGATTCTGGCCGCGCGTTCGCTGGGCCTGGATGCGGGCCCGATGTCCGGCTTCGATCCATCAAAAGTAAACGAGGCGTTCTTCAGCGAGAGCAAGTGGCAGGTTAACTTACTGATCAATCTGGGCTATGGCGAAGCCAGCAAACTGCATGCGCGTCTGCCGCGTCTGGGCTTTGATGAAGCCAGCACCTTTGCCTGATTGAGAAAAGGCGTCGGGCTGAGTCCACGACGCCGGTTTTAAGCGGTTATCCCAGTGAATGGAAGCCGCTGTTGAAGTAGATCATCGGCTCTGCCGCTTCACCGGGCAGAGCGATCCCCACGATACGCGCCAGCAGCACGCTGTGCGTGTTCCACTCCACCACCTTCTCCAGCTGACAATCAAAACTCACCAGCGCATCAGCTAAAATCGGCGCACCGGTATTTAATGTCTGCCATGTA
>NZ_DAMBSA010000236.1:0-7389 GCF_032054795.1 Pantoea sp. CTOTU49201 | reverse complement strand
ACAAGCAGCCAGAAAAATATGAAGAAATTCATATGCCGAAAAACAGCGGCGCAGCCATTGTTATCGCGGCCCTGATGACTGTCTTCGGTTTCGCTATGATCTGGCACATTTGGTGGCTGGCTGGCCTTACCTTCCTGGGCACTATCGTGACCTGGATTGTGAAGAGCTTCGATGAAGACGTGGATTACTACGTACCGGTTGCCGAAGTCGAGCAGATCGAGAAGAAGCACTTTGACGAAATCAGCAAAGCAGGTCTGAAATAATGTCAACTGAAACTGCAAAACACCACCACGACGCCCATGCGGAGCATGGGCATCACGATGCAGGAGCCAATAAAGTCTTTGGCTTCTGGATCTACCTGATGAGTGACTGCATTATCTTCGCAACCCTGTTTGCGACCTATGCAGTAATGGTCAATAACACTGCCGGTGGCCCGGCAGGTAAAGACATCTTCGAACTGCCGTTCGTCCTGGTCGAAACCGCGCTGCTGCTGCTCAGCTCCATTACTTATGGAATGGCAGTGATCGCGATGAACAACCAGAACAAAGGTTCGGTCATCAGCTGGTTAGCCCTGACCTTCCTGTTCGGTGCTGGCTTTATCGGCATGGAAATCTATGAATTCCATCACCTGATCAAAGAAGGCTTCGGTCCCGATCGCAGCGGCTTCCTGTCAGCGTTCTTTACGCTGGTCGGCACGCACGGTCTGCACGTGACCTCTGGCCTGATCTGGATGGCCGTGATGATGTTCCAGATTTCTAAACGTGGTCTGACTGCAACCAACCGCACCCGTATCATGTGCCTGAGCTTGTTCTGGCACTTCCTGGATGTGGTTTGGATCTGCGTATTCACCGTTGTCTACCTGATGGGAGCCATGTAATGAGTCATTCTGTTAACGAACATGGCGCTTCGCACGGTAGCGTGAAGTCTTACATGATCGGCTTCGTCCTCTCTATCATCCTGACCGGTATTCCGTTCTGGATGGTAATGGATGGCGGCGCTTCACACGGCACCATTCTGGGTGTGGTTCTGGTGTGTGCGGTAGTTCAGGTGCTGGTTCACCTGGTCTACTTCCTGCACTTAGACAGCAAATCAGAAGGTGGCTGGAACATGGTGGCCATCGTCTTCTCAGCACTCATTATCTTGATTGTTGTTGTAGGCTCACTGTGGATTATGTGGAACCTCAACTACAACATGATGGCCCACTAAAGAGTCGCGTAATGATTAAGCAATACCTGCAAGTAACAAAACCAGGAATTATTTTCGGCAATTTAATTTCTGTGATCGGTGGATTCCTGCTGGCTTCGAAAGGCAGCATTGATTACACCCTGTTTCTCGCCTCGCTGGTTGGCGTATCGCTGGTTGTCGCATCAGGTTGTGTTTTCAACAACGTGATTGACCGCGATATCGACATCAAAATGGAGAGAACGCGGAACCGTGTTCTGGTCAAAGGCCTGATCTCGGCGAAAGTAAGCCTGGTTTATGCAACCGCATTGGGTATTGCTGGCTTTGCGTTGCTGTATTTCGGCGCTAACCCGCTGGCCATGTGGCTGGCGGTGATGGGCTTCGTGGTTTACGTAGGCGTTTACAGCCTCTATATGAAGCGTAACTCTGTCTACGGCACGCTGATTGGTAGTCTCTCTGGCGCTGCGCCGCCGGTGATTGGCTACTGCGCAGTGACCAACCAGTTTGATGCTGGCGCGTTGATTTTACTGGCTATCTTTAGCCTGTGGCAGATGCCGCACTCCTATGCGATTGCCATCTTCCGCTTTAAAGATTACCAGGCTGCCAACATTCCGGTTTTGCCGGTGGTGAAAGGCATCTCAGTGGCAAAAAATCATATTACGCTGTATATCCTGGCGTTCATGATTGCCACGCTGATGCTGACCCTTGGCGGTTACGCGGGCTACAAATATCTGGTGGTGGCTGCGGCCGTTAGCGTGTGGTGGCTCGGCATGGCACTTTCAGGTTACAAAACCTCAAACGACAAAGTTTGGGCGCGTAAACTGTTTGTGTTCTCGATTGTCGCTATCACCGCCTTGAGCGTGATGATGTCGGTTGATTTCATGACGCCAGCGTCGAAAGATTTGCTGACTTACGTCTGGTAATTCAGCTCCGCAAAACCAGAAAGGGCGCGAATTTCGCGCCCTTTCTTTTTGTTACCACTGCTTAAGAACAAATGTTTTACCCGCCCTGCCCTGCTGCCTAGAATGGGCGCAGTATAATTTTGAGGTAAACATGAACGACAATAAAATGACGCCAGTAGAGCTTCGCGCTACATGGGGTTTAGGTACCGTTTTTTCCCTGCGCATGCTGGGAATGTTTATGGTCTTGCCGGTACTCACCACGTACGGCATGGCGTTACAGGGCGCCAGTGAAACACTGATTGGTCTCGCAATCGGTATTTATGGTTTGGCACAAGCCATCTTCCAGATTCCATTTGGTCTGCTCTCCGATCGCGTCGGCCGTAAGCCGCTGATCGTCGGCGGACTGCTGCTGTTCGTTTTCGGCAGCATTATCGCCGCCACCTCCGACACCATTTGGGGCGTGATTTTAGGCCGCGCATTACAAGGTTCCGGCGCGATCGCCGCCGCGGTAATGGCGTTGCTGTCGGACTTAACCCGTGAACAGAACCGCACCAAAGCGATGGCGTTTATCGGCATCAGCTTTGGCGTCACCTTTGCCATTGCCATGGTAGTTGGCCCGATTGTCACCCACGCGCTCGGCTTGCACGCGCTGTTCTGGATGATCGCCATCCTCGCGACGCTTGGCATCGTCATCACCTTATTAGTGGTGCCCAATGCGCCAAATCATGTATTGAACCGTGAGTCCGGCATGGTGAAAGGCAGCATCCGTGCGGTGCTGACCAATCCAAAACTGTTAAAACTGAATATCGGCATTCTATGCCTGCACATTCTGTTGATGTCGAGCTTCGTGGCGCTACCGGGACAGCTTGAACAAGCCGGTTTACCGGCGGCAGAACACTGGAAAGTTTATCTGGTGACGATGCTGGTAGCGTTTGTCGCCGTGGTGCCTTTCATTATCTATGCCGAAGTGAAGCGCCGCATGAAGCGCGTGTTTGTCGGCTGCGTGGCGATCATCATCATCGCGGAAATCGTATTGTGGGGCGCGGCGGGCCACTTCTGGACGCTGGTGATTGGCGTACAGCTGTTCTTCCTCGCCTTCAACCTGATGGAAGCGATTCTGCCGTCGCTGATCAGTAAAGAGTCGCCGCCAGGCTACAAAGGCACCGCAATGGGCATCTACTCCACCAGCCAGTTCATTGGCGTAGCGATTGGCGGCAGCATGGGCGGATGGATCTATGGTCATGTAGATGCACAAACCGTATTCCTGGTCGGCGCGATTGTCGCAGCAGCGTGGCTGTTTGTGGCGATGTCGATGCAGGAACCGCCGTACGTTAGCAGCCTGCGCATTATGCTCAGCGATGCGGTGCTGGCGGTGCCGAACCTTGAGAAGCGTTTGAAAGCGCAGCCTGGCGTGGCGTCGGTGTTTATCGTGCCGGAAGAGAAAAGTGCCTACATCAAAATCGACAGTAAAGTGACGAGCCGCGTCGAACTCGAAGCGCTGCTCGCCAGCTGTTAAATGACAAGCCCGACCATTGCGTCGGGCTTTTTGTTACAGCGACATATCCACCACAATACGCCCTTCAATCTTGCCAGCGTGCATACGCGCGAAGATATCGTTGATGTTAGTCAGCGGTTCAACCGCCACGGTGGCTTTCACCTTATGACGACCGGCGAAATCCAGCGCTTCCTGCAGATCTTTGCGCGTACCCACGATAGAACCGCGCACCGTAATGCCATCCAGCACCATATTGAAGATCGACAGATCGAATTTGCCCGGTGGCAAACCGTTCAGCACCATGGTGCCACCACGACGCAGCGTACCAATCGCCTGTTCGAATGCTTTCGGTGAAACTGCCGTCACCAGCACGCCATGCGCGCCGCCAAAACTCTCCTGGAACACTTTGGCCGGATCGACATTTTTCGCATTCGCTACCACGCTGGCACCGAGACGTTTAGCAAACTCCAGCTTCTCATCATCGATATCCACCGCCGCCACGTTCAGTCCCATGGCAACCGCGTACTGCACCGCCATATGCCCTAAACCGCCAATACCGGAAATCACCACCCAATCGCCAGGTTTGGTGTCGGTCATTTTCAGCCCTTTGTAGACGGTAACGCCGGCACAAAGGATCGGCGCGATTTCGTTGTAATCAACGTTATCCGGGATGATGCCGACATAGTTAGCATCGGCGAGGCAATATTCCGCAAAACTGCCATTAACCGAGTAACCGGCATTTTGCTGCGATAAACACAGCGTTTCCCAGCTATCCAGACAATGCTCACAATGGCCGCACGCCGAATAGAGCCAAGGTACACCAACGCGATCGCCCATCTTCAGGTGCTTAACGCCCTCGCCTAGCGCCACAACTTGGCCAACACCTTCATGGCCCGGAATAAATGGCGGATTGGGTTTGATTGGCCAGTCGCCTTCGGCCGCGTGGAGATCGGTATGGCACACGCCGGTAGCCGCGATTTTTACCAAAATCTGCCCCGGCCCGACCTGCGGCACCGGCACCTGCTCAATCACTAACGGTTCACCAAAAGATTTCACAACAGCGGCTTTCATGGTGGTTTTGATTTGCATATTCATCTTTCACTCTCCATTTGATCGGATGCGGACTTAGAACAGGCCCAAAGGCGCGGTGCCATAGCTAACCAGCAGATTTTTGGTTTGTTGATAGGCGCTAAGCGCCATCTTGTGCGTCTCACGGCCCACACCCGATTGCTTGTAGCCACCGAATGCCGCGTGAGCGGGATAGATGTGATAGCAGTTGGTCCAGACGCGACCGGCTTTAATGCCGCGTCCCATGCGATAGGCCAGATTGGTATCGCGCGTCCACACGCCCGCACCAAGGCCGAACTGGGTTTCATTGGCGATGGCGAGGGCTTCTGCTTCATCCTTAAAGGTTGTAACACCAATCACCGGCCCAAAAATCTCCTCCTGGAAACAGCGCATCTGGTTAGTTCCTTTGATTAAGGTCGGCTGAATGTAGAATCCGTCATTCAGTTCTGCGGCCACGCTAGCGCGATCGCCACCGGTGAGAATCTGACCGCCTTCGTCGCGTGCGATGTTGATATACGACAGGATTTTATCGAATTGCTGGCGTGAAGCCTGCGCACCAATCATGGTGTCGGTATCGAGCGGATCGCCACGACGAATATTCGCCACCTTCGCCATCACACGATCCATAAAGGGTTGATAGATCGATTCGTGAATCAACGCGCGTGACGGACAGGTACAGACTTCGCCCTGATTAAAGAAGCCGAGCACTAACCCTTCCACCGCTTTCTCAATAAACTCATCCTCGCCATCCATTACATCGGCGAAGTAGATATTCGGCGACTTGCCGCCCAGCTCAACGGTACAAGGAATGATGTTTTCAGCAGCGCAGGCCATAATGTGACGACCCACAGGCGTTGAACCGGTAAAGGCGATTTTGGCGATGCGTTTGCTGGTCGCCAGCGCTTCACCCGCTTCACGACCAAAGCCCTGCACCACATTCAACACGCCAGCCGGGAACAGATCGCCAATCACCTCCATCAGCAGCGTAATGCCTAGTGGCGTCTGTTCCGCCGGTTTCAGCACCACACAGTTCCCCGCCGCCAGCGCCGGCGCCAGTTTCCACGCCGCCATTAACAGCGGGAAATTCCACGGAATGATCTGCCCGACCACGCCGAGCGGCTCATGGAAGTGATACGCAACAGTGGTTTCATCGATCTCCGCAGTGCTGCCCTCTTGCGCCCGCAGGCAACCGGCGAAATAACGGAAGTGATCCACCGCCAGCGGCAGATCGGCATTCAGGGTTTCGCGGATCGGTTTACCGTTATCCCAGCTCTCCGCCACCGCCAGTTTTTCGAGATTGGCCTCAATACGATCCGCCACCTGCAGCAGGATGTTGGCGCGATGCTGCACGCTGGTTTTTCCCCAGGCATCGGCCGCCTGATGCGCCGCATCCAGCGCTAAATCGATATCGCGTGCATCTGAGCGCGGAAACTGCGCGATATCGCTGCCATTCACTGGCGAGGTGTTGGTGAAGTATTGGCCGCTGAGCGGCTCGACGAATTTGCCCGCAATATAGTTGCCGTAAGTCGCCTGAAATGAAACCAAAGCGCCGGGCGTGCCGGGATGTGCATAACGCATCGCAAACTCCTTTATGTAGGGTCAGATAATCTGAAAGGTCAGTCGCCATTCAGAGAACGTGCTGTCAAAGGAGCTATTGCAGCGGGCGTGCCAGCTTTTTTCATCAGCTGATTATTTGAAAAAATACACATTTAATCATTACGTTATAAATCCACGTGTGGCTTGGTTTGCAGATGTTATGCAGAAAAGTTCACCATCTGTGTTGCGTATCGCAACAGTACAGAAACCGACCCGCTACAATGCTGCAACACTTTCGCTTGGGCATGAGGTCATCAATGCAGGGAAATCCATCCGCGTCTGCCGTTAACGCCAATCCGCTATTAAGCGACTCCTGGTTTCGTAGCCAGCTGTATGGTCTCGATCGCACCGCCGATGATTTTCCTCGTGTTCGCCAGGGGGAGCTGGCCGATGTGCTCGCCAGCAATGCCGGGCTGCAGCAGTTCGCGCAGCCGGTGATCAATCAGCTGGCGCAGAAACTGGCCGAGAAGCAATCGGTGGTGATTCTGTCGGATGCCACCGGTTTGGTGCTGAATACCTTTGGCGATATGCCTTCGATGGAAAAAGCCCAACGTTATGCGCTGGCGCCGGGCAATTTGTGGAGTGAATGCGGGCGTGGCACCAATGCGATTGGCACCGCGCTGGCGATTGATGACGGCTGCGAGATTGAAGGTCATCAGCACTTCCTGACGCTCAACCAAGGCTTGTACTGCGCGGCGATGCCGCTGCAAATGCCGAACGGTCAGATTGCTGGCGTGCTGGATATTTCCGGCCCGGCGCACTTCCCGCATCCGCAAACCTTTAATTGGGTGAAAGCGGCGGCGAAACAGATCGAATACCTGTGGGTAAAACAGAGCCTGCACCCGCAGCAATGGTTGATGAGCCTGCATCTGCAGCCACAAGGCATCGATACCAGCGATGAACTGCTGCTGGTGTTCTCAGATAACGTCCTGACTGCCGCTAATCGTCTGGCGATGCGCGAACTGGCGCTGAGCGTCGAACAACTCGGCAGCGTGACCTTTCAGCAACTGTTCCCGCAACAGCAGCAGCAAGCCAACACCATTCCCGTTCCGCTCGATTACGCCACGCAGCGCTACTATTTTCGCCTGCGTGCGCCGCAGCGCAGCCATTTTGCCACGCCGAGCGAACCCGCCAGCGATCTGCCCT
>NZ_DAMBSA010000235.1:4327-7405 GCF_032054795.1 Pantoea sp. CTOTU49201 | reverse complement strand
ACCTGGAATTTTTCTCGCGCAGTTTATTGGCCCTCAGCCACCGTTTAGTTCGCTGGAAGGGCTGGCGCAATGGGCTTCTGCGCTCGGTTATAAAGCGCTACAAATGCCTTGTAATCACCCTATAATTTTTGATCTGCCGCGCGCCGCAACCAGTCAAACCTATTGCGATGACGTGACAGGTTTACTGGCGAACTACGGCTTGCAGATCAGTGAATTATCGACGCATCTTGAAGGCCAGCTGATTGCTGTCCATCCGGCGCACGATAGCGCCTTCGATGGCTTCGCCCCCGCCGCCTTGCGCGGTGACAAGGAAAAGCGCACCGCATGGGCGATTCAGACGGTGAAGCTGGCAGCGGCCGCCTCAGCCAACCTGGGATTGCAGGCCCACGCCACCTTCTCCGGTTCGTTGGCCTGGCCGTATCTCTATCCGTGGCCGCCGCACAATCCTCAGCTACTGAGTGAAGCCTTCTCAGAGCTGGCACGGCGCTGGTTGCCGGTGCTCGACGAGTTTGACCGCTACGGCATTGATGTCTGTTACGAGATCCATCCCGGTGAGGATCTGCATGATGGCGTGACGTTTGAACGCTTCCTGGCGTTGGTGAACCATCATCCGCGCTGCAACATCTTGTTCGATCCCAGCCACTTGCACTTGCAGCATATCGACTATCTGCAGTTCATCGATATCTACCATCAGCGCATCAAGGCATTTCACGTTAAAGATGCCGAGTATCTGCCGAACGGACGCAGCGGCGTGTATGGCGGTTATCAGCGCTGGATAGATCGTGCCGGCCGCTTTCGCTCACCCGGTGACGGACAAATCGATTTCCCGGCTATTTTCAGCAAACTGGCGCAGTACGATTATGACGGCTGGGCGGTGTTGGAGTGGGAATGTTGTTTGAAAGAGGCGGAAACCGGCGCGCGCGAGGGGGCTGAGTTCATCCGTCGACACATCATTCCGGTGGCCGATCGGGCATTCGATGACTTCGCCGCACAACCGCAGCAAGCGGCCAGCATCCGCGCGCAGCTGGGGTTGAGCGCGGCAGAGTCGCACGATTAAGGTGGGCGCGGATTTATGGTAGCCTCCGCTGTATCTGACTTAGCAAGAGTTGCAAGCATGTCCATCCAAAAAATCGCTCGCTTAGCGGGCGTTTCTGTGGCGACAGTTTCACGGGTGCTGAATAACAGCGACACGGTAAAAGCGCAGAATCGTGAGAAAGTCCTGCATGCCATTAAAGCGAGTAATTACCAGCCAAATTTGTTAGCGCGTCAGTTGCGCACTGCTCGTAGCTCAATGATTCTCGTCATGGTGTCAGATATCTCCAATCCCTTCTGCGCCGAATTGGTGAAAGGCATTGAGGAGCAGGCGGAGAAGAACCGCTATCGCATTCTGTTGTGTAATTCTGGCTCAGACATCGAGCGCTCGCGCTCCAGTTTGCAATTGCTGGCCGGTAAAATGGTGGATGGCATTATCACCATGGATGCGTTCAGTAAGTTGCCAGAACTGGCACAGCTGATAGGCGAAACGCCGTGGGTTCAGTGCGCGGAATACGCCGACGCCGGGGATGTTTCCTGCGTCGGCATTGATGATGTGCAGGCATCAAAGCACGTGGTGGCGTATCTGGCGGGCAGGGGACGACAGCGTATTGCGTTAATCAACCACGATCTCAGCTATAAATATGCGCAGCTGCGACAGGCGGGTTATCAGCAGCAACTTATCCAGGAAGCGCGCAGCTGGCAGGCCATCTCTTACGCCACCGAGCTGAGTTTTAATGCCGGTAAAAAGGCGATGGAAACCTTGCTGGCTGCGCCCGAGCGTCCAGATGCCGTGTTCGCGGTGTCGGACACTTTAGCGGCGGGCGCGCTTTCAGCCATTCACGCCGCCGGACTGCGCGTACCGCAGGATATTGCGGTGACCGGATTTGATGGCACCGACCTCGCCGAAATGGTCACGCCGCCACTGAGCACGCTGGCGCAGCCGTCGCGCGCTATGGGACGCAAGGCGTTTACCTTGCTGCTGAATAAGATCGATCAACCTGATTCGCCGGCTCAACGCATTATGATGGACTGGCACTTTGTGGTGCGTGCCAGTACTTAAGCGGTCGCTTGCTGGCGATATTCGGTTGGTGAGCAGCCGAACTTCGCCCTGAACTCGCGCGAGAAGTGCGGCATGTCGCTAAAGCCCGTTCGCCAGGCAATCTGGCTAATCGGCGTGGCGCGATGCAGCGGAGAATGCAAAGCTTCTGCGGATTTTATCAGCCTCTGATTGAGGACATAGCGACCAAACGAGGTGCCATCTTTCTTCAGCAGCATGTTGAGATAGCGCGAGCTAATACCAAAGGCGTCAGCGATGGTTGCGGCGGTCAGCACCGGATCGGCCAGCCGCTGGTTGATCATGATTTTTATTTGGAACAGCAAGCCGTGATAGGTTTTGGCCTGGCTTCGGTTGTTGCACTCGTCGGCAATCACCGAGCTCAGCAGTTCGAGAAACTGCTCGTTCAGCATGGCGGCGTATTTGAGTGAAATGTCTTCGGGCAGCGTCATCAGGTTGTTCAACAACATCTGTAGGAAGGGCATCAGCGGATGCTGTTTGCCAAAGGCGTTGGCCACAAGATGTTCGGTTTTTCCCACTCTTTGGCTCAGATGATCTTTGCTGATCTGCACCACATGCTGTCGCGTCTCACCATGAAGGTGCAGCTCATAGGGAAACCGCGTGTCGTAAAGCGCGAACTCGCCCTGACTGAGCGAGGCATGATTGCCGCCCTGCAGCACCGAGGTTTTTCCCTGGCTGACAAAGCTCAGCAGAATCATATTATCCGGGCTGTTATCGGCACCTTTGCGGCCACGGATCACCTCTTGCGCGCTACAACTTACCTCGGATAAGCGCAGATCGCCCCAAACGCCCGCTTTCAGGATGCCGTTGCGCTCGCTGCCCGCGTAGGTGCTCTCCAGCGGCACAAATGTCTGACTGATGGCGTGGCGCCAGTAATCGGTGCGATCAGCATACAAAACGTCAGCGGTGTTAAAGGTATTCATGCCTGCATCCTCAGCGTTGGGTGAGGCATTGCTTGCAAACTCCGG
>NZ_DAMBSA010000235.1:2176-4317 GCF_032054795.1 Pantoea sp. CTOTU49201 | reverse complement strand
TTTCCATTCTGGACAATCATCCCTTCCTTCCTGTCATAACCCTGCGCGTGGCGCGGCGGTTATATCTGTTCCCAGTTTATTTTCATTCACCTGGGAGAGAGCAACATGATGAACAAACCGATTACCGTGGCCTGCGTACAGGCCGCTCCACTGTTTATGAATTTGGAAGGGACGGTAGATAAAACCATCAAGCTGATTGAGGAAGCCGCCGCGCGGGGCGCGGAACTGATCGCCTTTCCCGAAACCTGGATTCCGGGCTATCCGTGGTTTTTGTGGCTGAACTCGCCCGCCGTGAATATGCCGCTGGTGTATGACTATCATCAGAACTCGCTGGTTCTGGATAGCGTGCAGGCGAAACGCATTGCCGATGCCGCGCGGCAGAACAGCATGATGGTGGTGCTCGGATTCAGTGAGCGCGACCACGGCAGCCTTTACATCTCGCAGTGGATTATTGGCATCGACGGCGAAACCATCGGTACGCGCCGCAAGCTTAAGGCAACGCACGTCGAGCGGACGCTGTTCGGTGAGGGCGACGGTTCTTCACTGACCACCTGGGAAACGTCGTTCGGCGTGGTCGGTGCGCTTTGCTGCTGGGAACATCTGCAGCCGCTCTCGCGTTACGCCATGTATTCCCAGCATGAAGAGATCCACATTGCCGCCTGGCCGAGTTTCAGTCTCTACAACAACGCCACAGCGGCGTTGGGTCCTGAAGTCAACACGGCAGCTTCGCGTTTGTATGCCGCCGAAGGGCAGTGTTTCGTGCTGGCGCCTTGCGCGGTGGTTTCCGCAGAGATGATCGATCTGCTGTGCCCGGACGATGCCCGTCGCGCGTTACTCAGCGCCGGTGGCGGACATGCCCGCATTTATGGCCCGGACGGCAGCGAACTTGCCACACCGCTCGGTGAACATGAAGAGGGCTTGCTGTTAGCCACGCTGGCACCTTCGGCGATCACCTTTGCCAAACTGGCGGCGGATCCTGTTGGTCACTATTCACGTCCCGATGTCACCCAGCTTCTGTTTCATTCCGGCGCCAAACCGCCGGTGGTCAAACGTGGCTTGCTTGCTGAGCTGCCATCTGAATTGCCAACTGAAGAGGAGGAATAATATGGAATCCGCTATTCCTGCGCATCTGCGTGTCGCGCGCCGTTGTCCGATGGCGATGCCTGACGATCACCAACCCCCTTTTCCGGCGTGGACGGCGCGCTTCTCCCCACTTTCCGGCCAGGTAGTGATGGCGTACTTCGGCGTTCAGGCAGCCACTCCGATCGCGCCTGTGGCTCTCAATGCGGTGACTGGACGCTTTTCTTCCCCGTACGCGCCAGAACATTGGGACCTGGCGGCGTATATTGACGACGCCGGGTTTCATAACCTGATCGCCATTGCCTACTGGCCGTCGCAGCAGCAGTTTGAGCGCTGGAAAACAGGCAGCTTATTTTCTGCATGGTGGCACGCAGCGGAACGAGAAGCAGGCGAATATGGCTACTTTCTCGAGATCGTGAGCCCGCAAGCCGGCAGCTTTGAAACCATTTTCTCCGATCGTGCCTCGCCTGAAGGCGTGGCCTGTCTGGCTGATGGCATGAGTGGCGAAATGCAGGAGCACGGCTATTGGGGCAGTGCGCGCGATCGCCTGCCGCGCGCGCAGTTCGATGCGCTAAGTGGCAGTGGAATGACGCCATCAGCGACGCGCACCGGCAAACGCGTTGTGCTGGCTGGCCGGGAAAATCTCTGCCTGATCCGCTCCGGGCAGGATTGGTCCGCCACTCAGCAAGAAGAGAGACAAAAGTACCTAAGCGAGGTGGAACCGGTGCTGCGCGAAGGCATGCACTTTCTGCGCGATAGCGGTCACGCCATCGGCTGCCTTAACTGCCGCTATATGCAAGTCATTGATGTGAACTCGCATGCCGTAACGGAGAAAACCTTTGGCCTGGCGCATTTCAGCGATATGGCGGCACTTGAGCTGTGGGCCAAAAGCCATCCCACACACGTGGCGATTTTCGGCGGATTTATGCGCTACGTGCAGGAGCTGAACTTCAATATCGCGCTGCGGCTGTGGCACGAAATCGTGGTGGTTCCAGCATCGGCTCAGCATTTTGAGTACATCAACTGTCATGCGAACACCGGCTTACTGCGGCAGTTCGTCG
>NZ_DAMBSA010000235.1:0-2166 GCF_032054795.1 Pantoea sp. CTOTU49201 | reverse complement strand
CGGAGAATCGTTATGAAGAAAACAGTCAGTGCTATCGCGACCTTAGTGACAGCAACGCTGTGCTTACCTGCTTATGCGCTGGAGTTTTCTCCCGGCGATTACGAAATGCTGCCAGCCGATAAAAGCCTCGCGCTGGCCTACTTTCAGTATTCCCACAGCGACGATTATTATTCGCAGGGGAAGAAGGTCGACGCTGATTACCGCTTGCGGACTCAAGCCACGCTGCTGCGCTTTATTCATGGCTTCCGTCCGGCAGAAAATATCAGCATCGAACCGCAGGTAATCGTTCCTCTGGTTAGCGCGGATGCGATGGGCGATGCGCGCGCGCTCGGCAACGCCTCGGGATTGGGTGACGTGATATTTGGCGTGCCGTTTAAGTTCAATCTGGATGCGCAGGGCAGGGATCTGCTTTCGCTGGCGCCGTTTATCTATGCGCCAACCGGCAGTTACGACCAACAAAAAGCGCTCAACGTTGGGGATAATCGCTGGCGCTATCTGCTGCAGGGCGTGTGGATCCACCATTTCTCTGCGTCGTGGGCATTTGAAACCGGTGCTGACGTTTCATGGGTCACGGCGAATGATGCTTATGGCGCGAATAGCAGCACGCTCAGGCAGAGTCCGCGCTACGAGTATCAGGCTTATCTGCGTTATAACCTAACACCCGCGACACAGTTTGGCATTGGCGGCGGATGGATAACCGGAGCGGAGAGTCGCGTTAACGGCACTGCTCAGGACGACCGACTCAACAGCAGCTATCTGCGGCTGTCGGCGGCCCATTTTGTGCTACCTGGCGTTCAGATCCAGCTTTCCGCTGGACGGGATATTGCGGTAGAGCAGGGATTCCGGCAGGACACTAATATCAGCTTGCGGTTGGGGCTGCTGTTTTGAGCAAGCCGCTATAAGGTTAGCGGCTTAACCAGAGGTGTGAGTTTTAGCCAAACAGCCGCTGGCGGTTTTGCGTCAGAGCGTGTGCCACATCAGGCAGCATCGGGAAAGAACTCTGACCGCCATATTTCTGGATTGAGCAGGAGCTGATTTCAGCAGCGAATGGAATCGCGTCTTCCAGAGCGATGTTGTTCACCAGGCAATAGGCGATGCCGCCAATAAATGAATCGCCTGCGCCGGTGGTATCCACCACATCCGGGCAGAACACAGCGGGATAATGTCTGGCACCTGCATCACCGGATAACACCGCGCCTTTCTCGCCCAGCGTGATAATCACCCGGCCATTCACCTTCTGCTGTAGCGCTGCCGCACAGGTCATCGCTTCCTTGACCGACGTGACGGTGGTTTTGCTCATGAAGCTGGCTTCGGTTTCATTCACCACCAGAAAATCGACCTGACTCAGCGCCTGCGCAGAGATTTCGCGTGCTGGCGCGTTGTTGAGCAAAATCTGGCAATCATGACGGCGTGCCACGCTGATGGCACGTTCAACCACATGATCGGGAATCTCCGACTGCAGGATTAACAGTGGCCGATCGCTGAATAACCCATCGTGAATATCGGATTCGGTAATCAGGTAGTTTGCGCCCTTAATAATGGTGCTGCAGTAATCACCGGATTCCAGAATCTGCACGATGCCAATGCCCGAGGTTTTTCCGCGTTGGCTAATGTTATCCACCGATACGCCGTTTTCATTCAGCGATTTTATGAGCTCAGAGCCATAAATATCATTGCCAACGCAGCCCACCATATTGACGTTCAAGCCCAGCTTGGCGCACTGAACCGCCTGGTTTGCTCCTTTTCCGCCCGGCATTAGCATCAATTCGTTGCCGGTAAACGTCTCCCCAATTTCCGGCAGGCGATCCTGCTGGACAAGAATGTCGTAGTTAAGACTGCCAATAACAACAATATTATGTTTCATCATTTCGGCCCTTAATTGGCGGTGCGTTTGGACGCAACCGCATTTCTGGTGTTGTGTAAACTGGTCTGACTTTTTTCGCTGGTCTTGCTGGCGATAATGGTAAAAATGGCATCGAGAATATTCAGATGCACAATGCGCGTGGTGGCGTTTTCTCCGGTAATCGGATTATTTTTCACCGAGGAGATAATCGAGTGCCTGGCAATTAAACTCAGTGGGCTGTTGGGATAATTGGTCAGGCAGATGGTTTCTGCGCCGTTCTCATTCGCCGCTTTTACCATCTGGATAATGTCTGTGGTTTGGCC
>NZ_DAMBSA010000234.1:653-7409 GCF_032054795.1 Pantoea sp. CTOTU49201 | reverse complement strand
TGGCGATCGCGCCCTGTTCTTCGCAAATCGGCAGCGGATCGCTACCGGTTGAGCGTATTGCCAGTTTCGCTATCACCTTCACGCCACGCGATGGTCGCGGCAGCCAGCTTGCCAGCTTGTCACAGCGCTGGCGCAGCTTAGCGCGCCCGGTAATTGGCCGCATCCAGGAAGGCAAACTGTGGCTGGATTTGCGCTGCCTTGATGATGAAAGCGCGCTGATTCAGGCCATAGCGCCATGATTATTGCCACCGCAGGACACGTCGATCACGGCAAAACCGCGCTGCTACAGGCATTAACCGGCGTTGATGCCGATCGCCTGCCCGAAGAGAAACGGCGCGGCATGACCATCGATCTCGGCTACGCCTATTGGCCGCAGCCGGATGGCCGCGTGCTGGGCTTTATTGATGTGCCGGGCCACGAGAAATTTCTCGCCAATATGCTGGCGGGCATTGGCGGTATTCATCATGCGCTGCTGGTGGTGGCCTGCGACGATGGTGTGATGCCGCAAACCCGCGAACATCTGCAGTTGCTGAGCCTGGCCGGACAGCCGCCGCTCAGCGTGGCGCTGACCAAAGCCGATCGCGTGGATGAGGCGCGCATCGCGGAAGTCCAGCTGCAGGTGGCACAACTCACACAGCAACTCGGCTGGCCGGCAGTGCCGCAATTTGTCACTAGCAGCCACACGCAGCAAGGCATCGACGCGCTGCGCCAGCATCTCAGCATGCTGGCGGAACCGGCCTTCGACCCGCGTTACCGTTTCCGTCTCGCCATCGATCGCGCCTTCACGCTGAAAGGCACTGGATTGGTGGTCACCGGCACCGCGCTGGCGGGTGAAGTGCACGTCGGCGATACCCTTTGGCTCAGCAGCCTGAACCTGCCGCTGCGCGTGCGTGCGCTGCATGCGCAGAACCAATCGGTGACCCGCGCACAGGCCGGTGAGCGTATCGCGTTGAATATCGTTGGCGATGTGGAAAAAGCGCAGATCGTGCGCGGCGACTGGCTGCTGTCACAGGCAAAAGCGGAAGGCACCACGCGCTTAACCGTGGCGCTGCGCTTGCTGCAGCCGCTGAAAAGCGCATCGCAGCCGATTCATATCCACCACGCCGCCAGCCACGTCACCGGACGCATCACACTGCTGGCGGATAATGTCGCGGAAGTGGTGCTGAACGAACCGCTGTGGCTGGCAGAGAACGATCGGCTGATTATCCGCGACAGCAATGCACAACACACGCTGGGCGGCGCGCGCGTGCTGCTGCTCAACAGTAAAAAGCGCGGCAAACGTCAGGCGGAGTATCTTGCCTGGTTGCATCAGTTGGCCGCGGCACAAGATGATGACGCCAGCCTGCAGGCGCATCTGGCCTATCAACCCACAGAATTACGCGATCTGGCGTGGGCGCGCCAGCTTACCGAGCCCGCGCTGGATGCACTGATTAAGAACACAGCGCCAGTACAGTTAGGTAGCGCGCTGATGAGCGCTGCGCAGGCGGCACTTTGGCAGCAAAAGCTGCTGGAATCGCTGGCGCATTTTCATCAGCAGCATCCCGAAGTGCCGGGCATCGGTCACGATCGTTTGCGTCGTGTGGCAATGCCGCATCAGCCTGCGGAATGGGTGCTAGCGCTGATTGATCAGCTGCTGGCGCAAGGCCAGCTGCAACAGCGTCAAGGCTGGCTGCATCTACCCGATTTCGAACCACGTTTTAATCCGCAGGAAGAAGCACTTTGGCAGCAGGTCGGCCCGCTGTTTGGCGACCAGCCGCTGTGGGTGCGCGATATCGCGCTGGCGCTGCAGCAGGATGAACAGGCGATTCGCCCGCTGCTGCTTACTGCCGCGCGGCTCGGACACATCACCGCGATCGTGCGCGATCGCTACTATCGCAGCGACCAGATCCAGATCTTCGCCGATCTGATTCGGAGTCGCACCGCGCAAGAGGGCAGCACCAGCGCCGCCGACTTCCGCAACCAGCTGGGCACCGGGCGCAAAGTGGCGATACAGATTCTGGAATTCTTTGACCGCAGCGGCTTCACCCGCCGCCGTGGCAACGATCACCTGCTGCGCGACGCACGCCTGTTTCCCTCCTCTTCTGAATAAAATCTCTCGCGTTGCCTCGCAGTTCGGCTTGTAACTGCGCTGCAACGCACATTCCCAGTTGTGCAAAAAAGTGCCAGAATGTAAGAAATACTCTTACATTGGATGGCGATGATGGCACGTACTATGACGATCGATCTAGGCGATGAACTGCGCGAGTTTGTTGAATCTCTGGTTGAGTCCGGCGACTACCGTACGCAAAGCGAAGTAGTGCGCGACTCGCTGCGCTTGCTGCGTGAAAAGCAGGCGGAATCAAAGCTGGAAAAGCTCAGAGAGTTGGTCAGAGAGGGCTTTGAAAGCGGCCCGGGAAAAGAGTGGGATCATGAAGATTTTCTAAGACGAGCAAAAGCCAGGGTAGGCATTTATGAAAAGGACCATCACGATAAAACCGGAAGCTGATGCAGATCTGATGAAGATCTGGATTTATGGCTACTGGAATTATGGAGAGCAGTTAGCTAATAACTACAGCGCCAGATTTGCTGAGCTCTTCGAAAAACTCGCCATGTTTGATTTAGGCCGCAAACGACCGGATTTAGGTAAGCAGATTTATTCGCTGCCTTTAGGAAAGCATATTGTAATCTATCGCGCTGAAGTGGATGAAATCTTCATCGGGCGTATCTTGCACCACTCGCAGGACGTTAGCGCCGAGTTTTGAAAACAAAAGGGACGATTTCTCGTCCCCTTTGTTTCGCAGGGTCGCCATTTATGGCGACCAGGCAAACTACTGCAGCAGCGAAATATCCGCCACCTGCAGGAACAGCTGGCGCAGCTGTGCCAGCAGCGTCAGACGGTTAATACGCACCGCCTGATCGTCGGCGTTCACCATCACTTTATCGAAGAAGTTATCCACCGCTTCACGCAGCTGCGCCAGCTCAACCAGCGCATCCTGATAGCGACCTTCTGCAAAGTACGGCTGCAGCTTATCGCCCAGCGCGGTCACGAAGGTCGCCAGTTGGATCTCTTCGTTCTCTTTCAGCAGAGAAGCCTGCACGCTGTCATTCAGGGTTTCGGTTGATTTCGCCAGGATGTTCGACACACGTTTGTTGGCAGCGGCCAATGTCGCGGCAGCTTCCAGCGTACGGAAGTGCGAAACCGCCTTCATGCGCGCATCGAAATCAGCCGGACGGGTTGGACGACGTGCCAGCACCGCCTGAATGGTGTCAACGCTGTGGCCCTCTTCCTGATACCAGGTACGGAAACGGCCCAGCATAAAGTCGATCACTTCATCGACCACTTTGCCGTTGCTCAACTTGCTGCCGTACAGGCGCACCGCTTCTTCGGTCAGCGTTTGCAGATCGAGCGGCAGGTTTTTCTCAACGATGATGCGCAGCACACCCAGCGCGGCACGGCGCAGTGCGAACGGATCTTTGTCGCCTTTCGGATGCTGACCGATGCCGAAGATGCCCGCAAGGGTATCCATCTTGTCGGCAATCGCGACGGCGCACGCGACAGGATTTGACGGCAGATCGTCACCGGCAAAGCGCGGCTGATACTGCTCGTTCAGCGCCACAGCCACATCTTCCGCTTCGCCATCGTGGCGCGCGTAGTGCATGCCCATCACGCCCTGCGTGTCGGTGAACTCAAAGACCATGTTGGTCATCAGGTCACATTTCGACAGCAAACCGGCGCGGGTAGCATGATTCACATCAGCGCCAATCTTCGCGGCAATCCAGCCAGCCAGCGCCTGAATACGATCGGTTTTATCACGCAGCGTACCCAGCTCTTTCTGGAACAGGACGGTTTCCAGACGCGGCAGATTATCTTCCAGACGCTTTTTGCGGTCGGTGTTGAAGAAGAACTCGGCATCCGCCAGACGCGGGCGCACCACCTTCTCGTTACCGGAGATAATCTGCTGAGGATCTTTGGATTCGATGTTGGTGACGAAGATGAAATTCGGCAGCAGCTTGCCCGCCGCGTCGTACACCGGGAAGTACTTCTGGTCACCTTTCATGGTGTAAACCAGCGCTTCAGCCGGCACCGCGAGGAACTTCTCTTCGAATTTCGCCGTCAGTACCACCGGCCATTCCACCAGCGAGGTCACTTCTTCCAGCAGGCTTTCGCTCAGATCGGCGATGCCGCCAATCTTCTGGGCCGCCGCTTCCGCGTCTGCTTTGATTTTGGCTTTACGCGCCGCGTAATCCGCAACGACTTTACCGCGCTCCAGCAACAGCTGCGGATATTGATCGGCGTTGTCGATGGTGAATTCTGGCTCGCCCATAAAGCGATGGCCGCGAATCACGCGATCGGATTGAATGCCCAGAATCTTCGCGGGGATCAGCTCATCACCCAGCAGCAGCGTAACGGTGTGCACCGGACGCACAAACTGCACGTCGCTCGCGCCCCAGCGCATCAGCTTAGGAATCGGCAGCTTGCTCAGCGCGGTGGCAACCATCGCTGGCAGCAGCGCCTGCGCGCTTTCGCCGGTGATGGCGGCGCGATGCACCAGCCATTCACCTTTGTCCGTGCTCAGACGTTCAGCCTGAGCCACGGTGATGCCGTTACCACGCGCCCAACCTTCGGCCGCTTTGGTGGCATTGCCATCGGCATCAAACGCGGCGGCGATTGCCGGACCACGTTTCTCCACTTCGCGATCCGGCTGCGCGGCAGCCAGCTGGGCCACTTTCAGCGCCAGACGACGCGGAGCAGCAAACCAGCTCACTTCGCCGTGCGCCAGACCGGCGCTATCGAGTTCAGCGGTGAAGTGCGCAGCAAAGGCTTCTGCCAGGCTGCGCAGCGCTTTCGGAGGCAACTCTTCGGTGCCAATTTCCACCAGGAAAGTTTTATCGGTCATGGCTGCCTCTTACTTGTTTTTATTGCACATCGGGAAGCCAAGCGCCTCACGGGACGCATAATAGGCTTCCGCCACGGCTTTCGTCAGGGTGCGGATACGCAGGATATAGCGCTGGCGTTCGGTAACCGAAATCGCTTTGCGGGCGTCCAGCAGGTTAAAGCTGTGCGCCGCTTTCAGAATGCGCTCGTAAGCCGGCAGCGGCAGCGGTTTTTCCAGCGCCAGCAGCTGCTGCGCTTCTTTCTCATACTGCTCGAAGCAGGTGAAAAGGAAGTCAACGTCAGCGTATTCAAAGTTATAGGTCGACTGCTCCACTTCGTTCTGATGGAACACTTCGCCGTATGTGGTTTTACCAAACGGACCGTCGCTCCACACCAGATCGTAAACGCTGTCTACGCCCTGGATGTACATCGCCAGACGCTCTAAGCCGTAAGTGATCTCGCCGGTTACCGGCTTGCACTCCAGGCCGCCAACCTGCTGGAAGTAAGTGAACTGCGTCACTTCCATGCCGTTCAGCCACACTTCCCAACCGAGTCCCCACGCGCCGAGCGTTGGGTTTTCCCAGTTGTCTTCGACAAAGCGAA
Organism: Pantoea sp. CTOTU49201; assembly: GCF_032054795.1. Classification (NCBI taxonomy): domain Bacteria; kingdom Pseudomonadati; phylum Pseudomonadota; class Gammaproteobacteria; order Enterobacterales; family Erwiniaceae; genus Pantoea; species Pantoea sp. CTOTU49201. The sequence goes on along the minus strand of NZ_DAMBSA010000234.1, from coordinate 1,951 downwards.
TGTCGTGGATGGTGGGATCCATACCCAGCTCTTTCAGCGACCCAAGGTACAGCTCCTGAAGGTTGTCCGGGTTGGGCTTAATCACCACCTGGAACTGGTAATAGTGCTGTAAACGGTTCGGGTTTTCACCGTAACGTCCATCGGTCGGACGACGAGATGGCTGCACGTAAGCGGTCGCCATCGGCTCTGGGCCTAAGGCACGCAGACAGGTCATCGGGTGTGAGGTGCCGGCGCCCACTTCCATGTCCAACGGTTGGACAATGGTGCAGCCTTGACGCGCCCAGTAATCCTGCAAGGTCAGGATCAGGCCCTGAAAGGTCTTGGTATCAAACTTTTGCATGTTGAATTCGCACGCGATACGGATCGGTTAAAAAAAGAGTGCGCCAGTATACCCTTTGACCGCGGATTGTGCAGCCGGAAATCCAGGCCAGCGGCCAGGTGATTGCAGCAGGCTTCAGCCGGCAAAAACAGAACAATAAGAAAATCGTATACGATTCACGCTCACCGCCATAACTCTCAACATAAACCTCATTAAAACCTTAAATTTCATCGCATTGATTGATATATCAGCAAATCCTATTACGTGACACACATCACCTTTTTGACCCGATGGTTAAAAATCGCACATTGACACTCGTATAATCGTATACGAAATTGCGGTGAAACAGTTTTGCTTGAGATTTCACCATGAAGATTGCGTTGAGTTATCCCGGAATGAACGCCAGCGACCGCCCAATGGGGCCTGCGCCGCTCTCTGCCGCCGTGCTGCACGAACCGATGCTGTTTATTTCCGGCCAGGTGGCGATTGATCCTTACAGCGGCGAGATTATGGGCCACGACATCGCCAGCCAGACGCGTCAGGTGCTGAAAAACGTCGGCGATCTGCTGAGCGAAGCGAACATGACCTTCGACAACGTGGTCCGCGTCACTATTTACCTGACCGATCTCAGCACCTTCAGCGCGATGAATGCCGCCTACAGCGAGTTCTTCCAGTTCCCTTTCCCGGCGCGCGCCACCGTGGGCATTCAACTCAACCATCCTGACCTATTGGTCGAGATGGAAGTGACGGCGATGCGCTGATGCACATTCATATCGAGAACGACGCCAGCGCGCCGCGCGCACTCCATCTTTCTGCTGAGCAACTGCAACTGCAGCTCGACGCGCATCCACCGTTGCGCAGCCACTTCACGCTGAGCGAAAACAGCGATGCGGCGCAGACCGCCGACTTCCTCGCCCGCTGCGACATTCTGTGGAGCGGCCGCAAGCTGGCGCTCGATCAGTTCAGCACGCCGCGCCTG
>NZ_DAMBSA010000234.1:0-643 GCF_032054795.1 Pantoea sp. CTOTU49201 | reverse complement strand
GATGTCGGCGGGTGTTGAACAGTGGCTGGCGCACTGGCCGCAGGGCGTGACGCTCACCAATGCCTCTGGTGTGCACGGCGATAAAGGTGCCGAGTTCATTTTGATGGCGGCGCTAATGTTCAACTTCGGCATTCCCGGTTTTCTGCAGGATCAGGCGCAGCGTGTCTGGCGTCCAACCTTTGGCGGCTGTGCACGCGGCAAAACTGTGCTGCTGCTGGGCGTTGGCGGCATTGGCGCCGCAGCGGCAAAACTGCTCACCGCGCAAGGCTATCGCGTGATTGGCGTGACGCGCAGCGGACAGTGTGATGCCAACGTGGCGCGCTGCATCCGCATTGACGCGCTCGACGATGTGCTGCCGCAGGTGGATGTGGTGGTGTCGACGCTGCCGCTGACGCCACAAACCCACAATCTGTTCGATCGCCGCCGCTTCGATCTGCTGCCCGTACGCGCGGGCATCGTGATTGTTGGCCGCGCCGATGTGTTTGATTACAGCGCGATGCGCGAAAAACTCAACGCAGGCGAACTGGCTGGCGCGGTGCTGGATGTCTATCCGCAAGAGCCGTTACCCGCCGACGACCCGCTGTGGCACACGCCCGGCGTGGTGATGACACCGCACTGCAGCCTCGACGATCACAGCGCCTAC
>NZ_DAMBSA010000233.1:0-7442 GCF_032054795.1 Pantoea sp. CTOTU49201 | reverse complement strand
GCAGCGGCAGCACGCCGCCCATCAGCATGACCGAGTGCCAATCATAGCGCGGCAACAACCACGAAGCGGCAAAGCCACCGGTTGCGGCACCAAAGGTAAAGCCACAGAACACCACGGTAATAATGAAGGAGCGACGACGTTCGGGCGCGTATTCGGCCACCAGAGTGCCAACGTTAGGCATGGCGGCGCCGAGCCCTAAACCGGTGAGAAAACGGAACAGCATCATCTGTTCGATGTTCTGCGCCATCGCCGTGGCCAGCGTCCACAGCCCGAAAAACAGTACGCTGATGAGGATCATCACGCGGCGACCATAACGATCGGCCAGCGGCCCGGCGACCATCGCACCTAATGCCAGACCAATCAAGGCCGCGCTGATCACTAAGCCGAGTTGATGATTAGTGACGCCCCAACTGGCTTTCAGTGTCGGCGCGATAAAGCCCATTAGCGCAATGTCCATGCCGTCCAGCGCCACTACCACGAAGCACAGCGCGATTAAGCGCTTCTGCCAGCTGCTAAGCGCACTCTTATTGATAAGCTGGCGAACATCTACTGCTTCAACGCTGGTCACGTAACGACTCCTGCACTTTTAACCGTTTAGGGCATCAGTTTTAGTAAAAAAAACGGCGCTTATCATAGCTCATCGTTAACAATATCGGGCACTGTTTTTGGATGTAATTGAGAATTATTCAACTTTTACCGAGTTATGTTGTTGATTTTACGTGACCTGATTACACGGCAAAAAATGTCATTTGCAGCATTACGCTTAAATTCAGCAGGTTAGGCATAAAGGTTGTGTCGCGGCATTTTTGTTAATATAAATTTGCAGGCAAGTTAACATAATTAACGTTTCCTCATTGCTGCTTCTCGTCATAACTCATTATGTTGGGCGTATGGACAAAAATATCCTTTTCAATCAGCGCATTCGCTTGCGTCATTTACATACCTTTGTGGCGGTGGCGCAGCAAGGCACGCTTGGTCGTGCCGCTGAAACGCTCAATCTAAGCCAGCCTGCTTTGTCGAAAACACTGAATGAGCTGGAAGAGCTGGCCGGCGCGCGGCTGTTTGAGCGCGGACGGCTCGGCGCGCAGCTCACCACGCTGGGCGAACAGTTTCTGATTCATGCGGTTAAAGTGCTGGATGCGCTCAATCATGCGGGTCAGAGCTTCAACGCACAGCAGCCTGGCCGGCCGGTGGTGATTCGACTCGGCGCGCTGACTACCGCTGCGATGGGCATGCTGCCGCAAATTCTCGATCGCTTCCATGAGCAGCAACCCAATACTACGGTGCAGGTCGCGACCTTGCACAATAACGTGCTGTTGGCCGGATTACGTGCGGGTGAATTTGATGTTGGCATTGGTCGGATGGCGGATAGCGACATGATGGCCGGACTAACCTATGAATTGCTGTTTCTGGAATCACTCAAACTGGTGGTGCGCCCGGATCATCCACTGTTAAGCGAAAACGTTATGCTGTCGCGCGCGATGCAGTGGCCGGTGGTGATTTCGCCGGAAGGCACCGCGCCGCGCCGTATTGCGCAGCATATGCTGAATGAGCAAGGTTGTACCTTGCCAGCAAACTGCGTCGAAACCTCATCGACATCGCTGGCGCGCCAGCTGGCGCTGCGTTACGACTATGTGTGGTTTGTGCCTTCCGGCGCCATTAAAGAAGATTTAAATCACGATGCGTTATGCGCGCTACCGATTGCCTCGCCGGGGCCAGGCGAACCGGTTGGCATTATTACGCGCAGCGGCAGCCCGCTAAGCCTAAGCGCCGAAGTGTTGATGGCGACCATACGTAAATTCCACAGTTAACGACTGTGTTTGGCATGACGTTCACGGTTCTCAAGGCGCGCCTGTTCGGTTTTACGTAAACCGACATAGAGCGCGCCCGCCCCGCCATCTTTCGGCTGCGCCGTGCAAAAGGTCTGCACCTCTGCAAACTCCTGCAACCATCGCGCCACATAGCTGCGCACAATATTGGCGTGCGACTCATCGTCACGCCCTTTGCCATGAATGATCAGCAGATTGCGCAATCCATGTCTATTGGCTTGTTGCATAAAGCTGAACAGCGCCTGACGACAGGTTTCAACCGGTTGACGCAGCAGATTAAGGCTGGCTTCGGGCGGATATTTGCCCAGCCGCAGCTTATCCAATACGCCTTGCTGTACGCCCTCAACCTTAAACTCCAGTGGTGTTGTCAGTGGAACGATGTCGAGAAAGCCACGAGTGAGGAAATTTTCCTGCTCGTCACTTTCCTGCGGCGCGCGTGGCACTTTTGGCGAAGGGGCGCGTAGCCATTGGGTGTTAGCGCAGTTTTTTAATGGCGTCACATCACCCATGGCATCGCGGAAAAGGTCTTCATCATCAAGGTTCATGGTGTTTCCTCTCGCCTGGTGTTTACCTGAGCGCCCAACTCGACGCCAAAGCAAAAGAGTAGCAAAGGATTATTGGCAAAACATCTGTCACTTTTTGCGCTGTATTAAGCTGTGTCAAACTGTAAACCTGGCAACAAAACGTTCCAGATCAATAAATGCCCTTCAGCCAGAGCAGCGCAAACCCTGTAATACCTGACATTTGTGGGGTTTTAAGGACATTTACTGCTCGGATGAGTTCCCTTCGCTTCGAAAAATGTTAAAATTGACCGCAGTCAATAATCATCGAGCGTAACTATATGATCCAGGAAAAACGCAGCATTCGACGTATTCAGTCTGGCGGTTGTGCCATCCATTGCCAGGATTGCAGTATCAGCCAATTGTGTATTCCCTTCACGCTGAACGAGCACGAACTGGATCAGCTGGATAACATCATTGAGCGCAAAAAGCCGATTCAGAAAGGCCAAACGCTGTTCAAAGCCGGTGATGAACTTAAATCGCTTTACGCTATCCGCTCCGGCACCATCAAAAGCTACACCATCACTGAGCAAGGCGACGAGCAAATTACTGGCTTCCATCTGGCAGGTGATTTGGTCGGTTTTGACGCCATTGTCGGCGCAAAACATCCGAGCTTTGCGCAAGCGCTGGAAACCGCGATGGTGTGCGAAATCCCGTTTGAAACCCTCGACGATCTCTCCGGTAAAATGCCGGCGCTGCGTCAGCAGATGATGCGTTTGATGAGCGGTGAAATCAAAGGCGATCAGGATATGATTCTGCTGCTGTCGAAGAAAAATGCTGAAGAGCGTCTGGCGGCGTTTGTCTGGAATCTGTCGCGCCGTTTCGGCCAGCGCGGTTTCTCACAGCGTGAATTCCGTCTGACCATGACGCGCGGCGACATTGGTAACTATTTGGGACTAACCGTAGAAACCATCAGCCGTCTGCTGGGTCGCTTCCAGAAAAGTGGCATGCTGGCGGTTAAAGGCAAATATATCACCATCGAGAACCACGCTTTGCTGGCAGAATTAGCTGGCCAGACCGAACAAGCCGCGTGATTCTGTGCCGGGTTAATAAAAGTTATTTTATTGATCCGGCAGCAACTTTTCCGCTTCTGCCCTGTCCAAACTTAGGCTATCTTTAATCCAACTTGCTTTGGTTTTAGGAGATCGGCCTATGTCCCGGTACCAAAATATTCTGGTGGCTATTGATGCCCAGCAGGACGATCAGCCCGCGCTGCGTCGTGCGGTTTATCTCAATCAACGTATCGGCGGAAAAATCAAAGCTTTCCTGCCTATTTACGACTTCTCATATGAAATGACCACGCTGCTGTCGCCCGACGAGCGCTCAAATATGCGCAAAGGGGTGATCAGCCAACGTACCGAATGGATCCGCCAACAGGCCCAGGCATATATTGAGGCTGGCGTTGAAATTGAAATCAAAGTGGTTTGGCACAACCGTCCGTATGAAGCCATCATTCAGGAAATTATGGCGCATCAGCATGATTTAGTGCTGAAAATGGCGCACCAGCACGATCGCCTGGAAGCGGTGATATTTACTCCGACGGATTGGCATCTGCTGCGTAAATGCCCTTGCCCGGTGTGGATGGTGAAAGATCAGGCATGGCCTGAAGGCGGCAAAGCGGTGGTGGCGGTGAATCTGGCCAGCGAAGAGCCGCATCATGATGAGCTCAATCAGAAGCTGATTCGTGAAACCACGCTGCTTGCCGAGATGGTGAATCACACCGAAGTGCATTTGGTCGGCGCTTATCCCATCACGCCCATCAACATTGCTATCGAACTGCCGGACTTTGATCCGAGCGTCTATAACGACGCAATTCGCGGCCAGCATTTAGTGGCGATGAAAGCGCTGCGACAAAAATTCTCGATCGGCGAAGAGTTCACTCATGTGGCGAAAGGTTTGCCCGAGGAAGTGATTCCGGATATCGCTTCGCATCTGGATGCTGGCATTGTGGTGCTCGGCACCATCGGCCGTACCGGTTTGTCAGCTGCGTTCCTGGGTAACACCGCGGAACAAGTGATCGATCATCTGCGCTGTGATTTGCTGGCAATCAAGCCAGACGATTTCAAATCGCCGATTGATTACGATGACGAAGAAGATGAAGACGATTGATTAAAAAAAGGGCGGCTCGCAATGGCCGCCCTTTCTATATTTACTCAGGGCGGTGAGTCAAATCACCGCCCTTCTTTTTTACAGCGCGCGCAGAATACCTTCCACGCTCGCTTTCGCATCACCAAACAGCATCTGCGTATTGTCTTTAAAGAACAGCGGATTCTGTACGCCCGCGTATCCAGTGCTCATCGAGCGTTTAAACACAATCACGTTCTGCGCTTTCCACACTTCCAGCACCGGCATGCCAGCGATTGGACTGCGCGGATCTTCCAGTGCGGCTGGGTTAACGGTGTCATTCGCGCCAATCACCAAAACGGTATCGGTATCGCTGAAGTCATCGTTAATCTCGTCCATTTCCAGCACCACATCGTAAGGTACTTTCGCTTCCGCCAGCAGCACGTTCATGTGGCCCGGCAAACGACCGGCAACCGGGTGAATACCAAAGCGAACTTTGATACCGCGTGCACGCAGCTTTTCGGTAATCTCAGCCACCGGATACTGCGCCTGCGCCACCGCCATGCCATAACCCGGCGTAATCACCACAGAAGACGAAGCTTTCAGCATCTCTGCTGTCTCTTCTGCGGTAATTTCACGGTACTCGCCAACTTCATCGCTTTCGCCGCCCACGCTTACGTCGGTACCGAAACCACCGGCGATCACGCTGATAAAGGAGCGGTTCATCGCTTTACACATGATGTAAGAGAGGATGGCACCGGAAGAACCGACTAGCGCACCGGTAACGATCAGCAAGTCATTGCTCAGCATGAAGCCCGCCGCCGCCGCTGCCCAACCGGAGTAAGAGTTCAGCATCGAAACCACAACCGGCATATCCGCACCGCCGATCGATGCCACCAGATGCCAGCCAAACACCAGCGCAATGATGGTCATCAGCAGCAGCGCAAACACCTGCGCGCCAGTGCTATCGGTTTGCACGAACCACAGCATCAGCAGGAAGGAAACCACCAGCGCCGCAAGGTTCATCTTATGACGATGCGGCAGCATCAGCGCTGAAGAGGAGATCTTGCCGCGCAGTTTGCCAAACGCCACCAGTGAACCGGTAAAGGTCACCGCACCGATGAAGATGCCGAGGAACACTTCGGTCAGATGGATATTTTCCATCACCGGCGCGAGGCCCGGCGCGTGATCAATGTAGCTGTTGAAGCCCACTAACACCGCTGCTAAACCGACAAAGCTGTGCAGAATGGCAACCAGCTCCGGCATTTCGGTCATTTCGACTTTCTTCGCCAGACGCAAGCCAATCGCACCACCAATCACCATCGCCACCAAAATCCAGGCAACGTTACCGGTGTTCGGGCCAAAAATGGTGGCCAGCAGCGCAATCGCCATGCCGCTCATGCCAAAAATATTACCCTGCTTCGAGGTCTCATGTTTCGAGAGACCGGCAAGGCTGCAAATAAACAGAATCGCGGCAACAATATATGCTGCAGTAACTAATCCGCCAGACATGTTGCTACCCCTTAATTCTTACGGAACATTTTCAGCATGCGCTGGGTGACGGTGAAACCACCGAAGATATTGATGCTGGCGATCAGTACGGCGATAAACGACAGAATCGTTACCCAACCGCCGTGGCCCATCTGCAGCACCGCACCCACCACAATAATGCCGGAAATGGCGTTGGTGACAGCCATTAGAGGCGTGTGCAATGCGTGACTCACGTTCCACACCACGTAATAGCCGACCACGCAAGAGAGCGCGAAGACGGTAAAGTGCGACAGGAAGTCTGCAGGCGCCACGTTGGCCAGGCAGGCAAACAGCACCACCGCCAACGCCAGCAGCAGATACTTGCGCCACGGCGAAACCGGCTTGGCTTCAACCTTCGGCAGCGGCTGTGCAGCGGGTTGCGCTTTTGGCGCGGCGGAAACCTGAATCGGCGGCGCTGGCCATGTCACTTCGCCATCACGAATCACCGTCACGCCGCGCACTACGACGTCTTCGAAATCAACGGTGATTTCGCCGTTTTTCTCTTTGCACAACAGTTTCAGCAAGTTGACGAGGTTGGTACCGTAAAGCTGTGAGGATTGGGTTGGCAGACGGCTTGGCAAATCGGTGTAACCGATAATCTTCACGCCGTTGGGGGTTAAGGTCACCTGATCGGCAACCGTCAATTCGCAGTTACCGCCGGTTTGCGCGGCCAGATCGACGATCACGCTGCCCGGCTTCATGCTGGCAACCATCTCAGCAGTAATCAGCTTCGGTGCCGGACGGCCAGGAATCAGCGCGGTGGTGACAATAATGTCGACTTCTTTCGCCTGCGCGGCAAACAGCTCCATCTCCGCCTTGATAAAGGCTTCAGACATCACTTTGGCATAACCATCGCCGCTGCCCGCTTCTTCTTCGAAGTCCAACTCAAGGAACTCGGCGCCCATACTCTGCACCTGCTCTTTCACTTCCGGACGCGTATCGAAAGCACGCACGATGGCACCCAAACTGCCTGCAGCACCGATGGCTGCTAATCCCGCAACGCCCGCACCAATCACCATCACTTTGGCTGGCGGTACTTTACCGGCGGCGGTGATTTGACCGGTGAAGAAGCGGCCGAACTCGTGCGCGGCTTCAACGATGGCACGATAACCCGCGATATTCGCCATTGAGCTCAACGCATCCAGCGCCTGCGCACGTGAAATACGCGGCACCGAATCCATCGCCATCACGGTGACGTTGCGTGCTGCCAGTTTCTCAAGCAGCGCTGGATTCTGTGCAGGCCAGATAAAGCTCACCAGCGTGCTACCGGCGCGCGTCAGCTCGATCTCCTGATCGTCAGGCGCATTCACTTTTAACACGATGTCTGACTGCCAGACGTCGTGAGTGTTGGTGATTGTGGCGCCGACGGCGATAAAGCTTTCATCATCAAAGCTGGCGCGAAGCCCTGCGCTCTGTTCAACGGTGACGCTAAATCCCAGCTTGATCAGTTGCTCAACGG
>NZ_DAMBSA010000232.1:0-7518 GCF_032054795.1 Pantoea sp. CTOTU49201 | reverse complement strand
CCGACCGCTCGGTTCGTAGCCGAGTACTCTATCCAGCTGAGCTATGGATGCATCGGAAATGGCGGTGAGGCGGGGATTCGAACCCCGGATGCAGCTTTTGACCGCATACTCCCTTAGCAGGGGAGCGCCTTCAGCCTCTCGGCCACCTCACCTTACGCGTTCTTCCGAACCGTGCTTCTGAACTTGTTTCTGCTCATCGGCACTGCGTGGCGCACATATTACTTTCCCGGACTTATAAGTCAAACATTTATTTCCAGCCTTTTGTTTGTTTGCACAAATGACGCTCAATTCGGATGCTTTAACGACAAAAAGAGTGATTTATCAACAAAGAAAGGCTGCTGGAGAACACAAATGAGGATTAAAAGACTGGAGGGATTGAGAAAGAAAAACGGGAGATGTGCGGGACTGGAGGGGAAAAACCGGTAGCGCCTCGCTCAGGAGCGAGGCGCTGAATCCGTTAGTAACTCGAGGCTTGAGTTTTTTCGGCTTGAATACGCTGATAGATCTCTTCGCGATGAACCGAAACTTCTTTAGGCGCGTTAACACCAATGCGGACCTGGTTACCTTTAACACCCAGCACCGTTACAGTCACCTCATCGCCAATCATGAGGGTTTCACCAACTCGACGAGTTAGAATAAGCATTCTTTGCTCCTTGAAAGATTAAAAGAGTCGGGCTTGTTCGGTCTCCCGGCCGTATCCATCATATAACGCTGAACAATGCCTATGACAAATACACCATTGTGCTTCGCCATGCCAATACATTCTGCTGATAGTTAGTTTAGCCGAAATACACTACATCAACCGGACTTTGTCATTACCTGGTGTGCACCGCGTTAAAAAAGCGCCAGAAAACGGGCTTCTGGCGCTTATCACAATGCGAAGTTTTATACGTTACAGTCGGTTACTGACCCATTCCTGCACGCCAGCTAGCGCGCCAGACAGCGCCTGCGGATTTGTACCGCCGGCCTGAGCCATATCTGGGCGACCACCGCCTTTACCGCCAACCTGAGAGGCTAGTTCGCCAATCAGCTCGCCAGCTTTTACGCGGTCAGTGAGATCTTTGGTCACACCAGCAATCAGTGAAACTTTTCCATCATCAACCGTTGCCAGCACGATGATGGCAGACGTTAACTGGTTTTTCAGGTCGTCGACCATGGTACGCAACATTTTCGGCTCAACGTTGCTCAGTTCACTGACCAGCAACTTCGTGCCTTTAACGTCAACAGCCTTACTGCTCAGTGAAGCGCTTTCCTGCGCAGCTTGCTGATCGCGCAGTTGTTGCAACTCTTTTTCCAGCGCGCGGACGTGATCAACCAGGCCGCGCACCTTCTCATTCAGATTACTGCTATTGGCTTTCACCAATTGCGCCACATCCAGCAGCTGTTGGCTCTGCGCATTCACTTGTGCCAACGCACCTTCGCCGGTTACGGCTTCAATGCGACGTACACCTGCAGCAGTACCCGATTCAGACTGAATGCGGAACAGGCCAATATCACCGGTACGCAGCGCATGGATACCACCACAGAGTTCGGTAGAGAAATCGCCCATGGTCAGCACACGTACGCGCTGATCGTACTTCTCACCAAACAGCGCCATTGCGCCCTTCTGTTTTGCATCATCGAGATCCATGATTTCGGTCTCAACGGCAAGGTTGCGGCGAATCTGTGCGTTAACAATATCCTCAACCTGACGGATTTCCTGCGGCTTCATGGCTTCAAAATGAGAGAAGTCGAAACGCAGATACTTATCGTTAACCAGCGAGCCTTTCTGTCCTACGTGATCACCCAACACTTGACGCAGTGCGGCATGCAGCAAGTGCGTGGCGGAGTGATTCAAGCGGATGCGCGCGCGGCGAGTTTCATCAACCTGGGCATGCAAACGGTCGCCAACGCGTAACTGGCCGCTGCTCAGCTTACCGATATGACCAATCGCTTTACCATACTTCTGAGTGTCCTGAACGCTAAATTCAGCATTCTGCCCAGCCAACACGCCAGTATCGCCAACCTGTCCACCTGACTCGCCGTAGAACGGCGTTTCGTCAAGCACGACCACCGCGTCCTGACCTGCACTGATCTGCTCAACTTGCTGACCGTCGACGAACAGTGCTTCGACTGTCGCATTCAGTTCCAGATGGTCATAGCCTTTGAAGTCGGTTGCGGCATCAATGCGAATGACATTGTTATAGTCGGCACCAAAACCACTGGCCTCACGCGCACGCTGACGTTGCTGCTCCATCGCGGCTTCAAAACCGGCTTCATCAATCTTCAGATTGCGCTCGCGGCATACATCAGCAGTCAAATCCGCCGGGAAACCAAAGGTATCGTATAGACGGAACACCGTTTCGCCATCAAGCGTATCGCCCTGCAGCTTCGTCAGTTCTTCATCCAGCAGCGCAAGTCCACGCTCCAGCGTTTTAGCAAACTGCTCTTCTTCGTTCTTCAGCGCGTTTTCAACATGCTTCTGCTGACGCTTCAGGTCTTTACCTGCGGCACCCATCACCTCGATCAGTGGCGCAACCAGCTTGTAGAAGAATGCCTCTTTCGCGCCCAGCATATTGCCGTGACGCACCGCACGACGAATGATGCGACGCAATACATAGCCGCGGTTTTCGTTCGATGGGATTACGCCATCGGCGATCAGGAAGGCACAAGAGCGAATATGGTCAGCGATAACGCGCAGCGACTTGTTATCCAGATCGGTTGCGCCAGTTACCTGTGCAACCGACTTGATCAATTTGGCGAACAGATCGATTTCATAGTTGGAGTTAACGTGCTGCAGCACGGCAGCAATTCGCTCCAGACCCATGCCGGTATCCACTGACGGTTTCGGCAGCGGCTCCATGGTGCCGTCGGCCTGACGGTTGAACTGCATGAAGACGATGTTCCAGATCTCGATGTAACGATCGCCATCTTCTTCCGGGCTGCCCGGCGGGCCACCCCAGATATGATCGCCGTGATCGAAGAAAATTTCAGTGCATGGGCCGCAAGGACCGGTGTCGCCCATCTGCCAGAAGTTATCTGATGCGTAAGCGCTGCCTTTGTTGTCACCGATACGGATAATGCGCTCGCGCGGCACACCAATATCGTTTGCCCAGATTTCGAAGGCTTCATCGTCTGTTTCATAGACGGTCACCCACAGGCGCTCTTTAGGCAGCTTAAACCACTGCTCACCCGTCAGCAGTTCCCATGCATAAGCGATCGCTTCTTTCTTGAAGTAATCACCAAAGCTGAAGTTGCCCAACATTTCAAAGAAGGTGTGGTGACGTGCCGTGTAGCCCACGTTTTCGAGGTCGTTATGCTTGCCGCCGGCACGCACACAACGCTGAGACGTCGTTGCGCGCGCATAGTCGCGCTTATCCTGACCGAGGAAAACGTCTTTAAACTGGACCATCCCGGCATTGGTAAACAGCAAAGTCGGGTCGTTGTTCGGTACGAGGGAGCTGCTGGCTACAACCTGATGTCCCTTGCTATGAAAAAAGTCGAGAAACGCTTGACGGATCTCAGCAGTGCTCTTGCTCATAAAATTCCTGGAATCACGCTAACGAACGTTCCCTTTCGCTGGCAAACCCTATCCATCCGGCCTGCCGCTGACTGAGGAACAAAAAGTGGGAATAAGATAAATTTTCTTCAGTGGGAAGTAAAATCACATCGCCTTTCAGTCGTCACTATTTCTGAAAACAGCCTGAATATCTTCCATCATAAAGCCTTTCGACATCAAAAAACGCTGAACCTTGCTTTTCTCGGCCCAGGTTTGCGGTAAAGGTTCGCCAAATTTGCGTTTGGCAAGATCGGCTGCACACTGGCTCCAGTCCACTTCGGTATCGAACAGCGCCTGATTGATTTCATCGCGGCCAATGCCTTTTTGCTGCAACTCCATACGCACGCGCTGCGGACCATATCCCTTACGCGCACGGCTTTGAATAAAGCGTTCGGTAAAGCGCTCATCGTTGAGCCAACCGCTCTCCTGACACCAGTCGAGCACTTTTTCCAGTAACTCATCGGGAATCGGCGTGTTTTCCTGCTGCTGCAGATAGGCCGCGCGTTGGGAAGAGAGCTGCAACTTACGCTTCAGCTCTTCGCGACTGTGATCGCGCTGCGAGAGGATACGCATAGCACGGTCAAGCAAACGGGAATATGTTGGCACAGGTGCCGCAGATGGTGACGATGACATAGGATCAACCTTGTTCTAACAGTCGTGCAGGGTCGCAGGGTAAAGCAAGAAGGCAGAGAGGAAAAGCGCTGGCGGGGAAAAGCAAAACGGGAGCATCTCTGCTCCCGTTAATATTTTAGAAATCTTCGTTGGTTTCGCTGGCCTCTTCGCGATCATCAGCGGAGATTTTCGCGGTGTCTGCAGCGGCGACTTCACCACTTAACAGCAAGTCACGCAGCTTCTTGTCGATTTCATTCGCAATCGCTGGGTTCTCTTTAAGGAAGTTGGTGGAGTTAGCTTTACCCTGACCAATCTTCTCACCATTGTAGCTGTACCACGCACCGGCTTTCTCAACCAGCTTGTGCTTCACGCCAAGATCCACCAGCTCGCCAAAGGTGTTGATACCTTCGCCGTACATGATTTGGAATTCAGCCTGCTTAAACGGTGCCGCAATTTTGTTCTTCACGACTTTCACGCGGGTTTCGCTACCCACCACTTCGTCGCCCTCTTTAATCGCACCGATACGGCGGATATCCAGACGAACAGAAGCATAGAATTTCAGCGCGTTACCGCCGGTTGTGGTTTCCGGGTTACCGAACATCACACCAATCTTCATACGAATCTGGTTGATGAAGATCAGCAGCGTGTTGGACTGCTTCAGGTTACCCGCCAGCTTACGCATTGCCTGGCTCATCATACGAGCGGCCAGCCCCATGTGTGAATCGCCGATCTCGCCTTCGATTTCCGCTTTCGGCGTCAGCGCCGCCACGGAGTCGACGATGATGACGTCAACCGCGCCTGAACGCGCCAGCGCATCACAAATTTCCAGTGCTTGCTCACCGGTATCCGGCTGTGAACACAGCAGGTTATCGATATCCACGCCCAGTTTTTTTGCGTATACCGGATCCAGTGCGTGCTCAGCATCGATAAAGGCACAGGTTTTACCTTTACGCTGTGCAGAAGCAATAACCTGCAGCGTCAGCGTGGTTTTACCCGAAGATTCCGGTCCGTAAATCTCAACGATACGTCCCATCGGCAAGCCACCCGCGCCCAGCGCGATGTCCAGTGACAGTGAGCCGGTAGAGATGGTTTCGACATCCATTGAGCGGTCTTCACCCAAGCGCATGATGGAGCCTTTACCAAATTGCTTCTCAATCTGGCCCAGTGCGGCAGCTAAAGCCTTCTGTTTGTTCTCGTCGATCGCCATTTCCACTCCTAATCATGCTGGGTGAGTCGACATCAAGTATGTCGCTCGTTCTGTTGCCACTAATTATACTGTATGGTCATACAGTATCAAGTTTAATTTATCAGAAATTCATCAAGCAGCGTTTGCAGCGCCCAGACCACTGATTGACGGCGCACCGCATCACGGTCACCAGCGAAGATCTGGCGCTGCGCTAATACGCGCCCCTCTGGTCCCACAATCGCAAACCACACGGTGCCCACCGGTTTATCGGGCGTGCCACCATCTGGACCGGCAATACCGCTTACCGCGATGACCTATTCCGCCGCCGCTGCTTTTGCCGCACCGGTCGCCATCTCACGTACAGTCTGTTCACTTACGGCGCCATGCTGCTGCAACGTTGTGTCCTGTACGCCCACCATCTGCTGCTTAGCTTCGTTGCTGTAAGTGACGAAACCGCGCTCAAACCAGGCGGAGCTGCCGCTAATATCGGTAAATACTTTCGCAATCCAGCCACCGGTGCAGGATTCCGCTGCGGTCACCGTTGCCTGACGTTTCTTCAGCTGCTCGCCAATACGGCGACTTAGCTGCTGTAACTGTTCATCGTTCATCGCCTTCTCCCGTTGTGGCGCTTCACGTTAGCAGTAAATGGTGCGCTGAAAAGCCCTTTTCAACCTTCAGCCATCATTTCTGCGTAGTGGCTTCCAGATACCTCAGCCTGTTTTCACTGCAACCATAAAGAGACGCGGGAAGGCTAACAAAACCTGGCCGTTACTGCGTGCGGGGTAAGCCGGAATAAGTGCCTGGTGATAATCATGGAGAAATGCTGCCTGCTGGGTTTCATCAAGCCCCGCAAGGAACGGACGCAGTCCAGTGGCACGCAACCAGGTAATGATGCCCTGCGCATCTGCCATCGGGTGATAATAAGTGGTACGCCAGATATCAACTTTGCAACCCGCATCGGTCAATAAATCGTAATAGTGATCGGTAGTCAGCAGACGTTTGCGATCCGCCGCCTGTGGTGAAATCAGCGTCTGCCACTTTTCATTCGCCGCCACTTCACGCATCAAGCGGTGCGACGGTTCTTCAAGATTATCGGGCATCTGAATCGCTAACGCGCCACCGATGGCCAATTGATCAACCAGATGCGGCAGCAATGTGTGATGCTCGGTCAACCACTGCAGCGAGGCGTTGGCATAGATAACATGCTGCGGCTGTTCAGCCTGCCAGCGACGAATATCGGCCTGCTGGAAATGGCAGTTGGGGAGACGTTCGCGCGCCTGTTCTAACATTGCGGCAGAGCTATCAATTCCGGTTATCTGCGCCTCCGGCCAGGCTTGAGCCAGTAGCTCAGTGCTGTTTCCGGGTCCGCAACCAAGATCAGTGGCAAAGCGCACATCATCGAGCGGAATGCGCTCCATTAGCTCACGCGCCGGGCGGGTTCGCTCTGATTCGAATTGGCGATACAGCTGTGGATTCCAGTCTTGCATGGCAATGCTCCTGTCTTGGCTGAGGGGCTAAACACTACCTGCTTTTCTCGCCTTTATAGAAAGAGAAAAGTGCGATATCTCACCTTTTTACCCTCGCTAACTGGTTAGCCTGCGCAGATAGCATTAAGTTAAAACGATGTTTCATTTTCTAACTAAGGAGCTTGTTATGTCTGCACAACCCGCATTGCCCGGCGTATGGTGCCCGTCAGTAACGCCCTTCGACAGCAACAATAATCTGGATATTGATGCGCTTAGCCGCCATTTTTCGCGCCTGAATCAATCAGGCATTGATACCTTGTTATTGATGGGCAGCATTGGCGAGTTTGCCTCGCTCTCTCAGCAGGAGCGCCTGTTGCTGATCCGCGAGGCGCGCCAACTCTCGCCACTGAGCATGGTGGCAAACGTCTCCAGCACCTGTATTGCGGATATGCTGCAGCTGGCGGATGCGGCCTGGCAGAACGGATTTGATGCTGTGATGGTGCTGCCTCCCTACTATTACGGGCAGACACACAAACAGCTACTGAGCTATTTCAAAGCGCTTGATACACAGCTGAGCGGCAAATGGTTTGCCTATAATTTCCCCGCGCGTACCGGCTGCGATTTAACGCCTGCACTGGTCGCAGAACTAGCGGCAGAGTTGCCCAACTTTATTGGCATCAAAGACACCATGGATTGTTTGTCGCACAACCGCGCAA
>NZ_DAMBSA010000231.1:0-7561 GCF_032054795.1 Pantoea sp. CTOTU49201 | reverse complement strand
TGGCCTGGCGATTCCTGGCATTTTTATCCCTGTGCAAGCTCTGTTAATGGCTGCACACCCAATTAAAGTAGAGATTTCACAATACTATGGCGCAATTTTACTCTGCAAAACAGCGTGTGACGACTAAGGCGCGCATATCCGTCACCATCGAAGACCTTGATCCTTTCGGACAAGGTGTTGCGCGCCATAAAGGCAAGGCGATGTTTGTCAGCGGCGCGCTGCCCGGTGAACAGGCGGAAGTGACGGTGTTCGAGGATAAAAGCAAGTACGCGCGCGCCAAAGTGAACAAGATCCTCAATCCTGGCCCACAGCGGGAAACACCGCGCTGCGTCCATTTCGGCGTGTGCGGCGGCTGCCAGCAGCAGCATGCGTCGGTGGCTTTGCAGCAGGAAAGTAAAGCGCGCGCCTTAAGCCGCATGCTAAGCCGCGAAGCGCCGCTGCCGGTGAAGGTCGATGAGATCATCAGCGGCAACGCGTGGGGCTATCGTCGTCGTGCGCGTTTAGGGTTGCAGTGGCAGCCAAAACAGCAGCGTCTGCAAATGGGTTTCCGCCAGGCCGCCAGCAACGATCTGGTTGAGCTGAAGCAATGCCCGGTTTTGGTGCCCGAACTTGAAGCGTTACTGCAACCGTTGCACCAGTGTCTCAGTGATTTACAGGCGGTCAAACGCTTGGGCCACGTTGAGTTGGTGCTGGCGGACAATGGCCCGCTGATGGTGCTGCGTCATCTTGATGCACTCTCTGCAGGCGACCGTGCAAAACTGGAACGTTTTTCGCATGAGCAGCAACTGTCGCTCTATCTGGCTGATGGTAGTGAAAGTTTGCAGGTGCTGAATGCGCGTGAACCTTTTTATCGCTCGTTTAATTTGCCGCTAACCTTTAGCCCGCAGAATTTTATTCAGGTCAACGATGGTGTGAATCAGCAGATGGTGGCCAAAGCTATCGAATGGCTGGATTTGCAGCCAGAAGATCGTGTGCTGGATTTGTTCTGTGGCATGGGAAACTTTACCTTGCCTCTAGGAAAGTTCGTACAAAATGCTGTAGGTGTGGAGGGCGTTGCAGCATTAGTGCAGCAGGCAGCGTATAATGCAGCCCAGAATAATCTTGAGAATGTTCGCTTCTTCCAGCATAACCTGGAGGAAGATGTATCGCGTCAGCCATGGGCGACGCAGGGATTTAACAAGGTGTTACTGGATCCAGCGCGTGCTGGGGCCGCGGGCGTGATGACGCATGTGGTTAAACTTGCGCCAGAACGTGTGGTCTATGTTTCCTGTAACCCTACAACGCTGGCGCGTGACAGTCAGACATTGCTGTCAGCGGGCTACCATTTGGAAAGGGTCGCGATGCTGGATATGTTCCCTCATACCAGTCATCTCGAATCCATGGTGCTGTTTAGCAAAGCATAAGCGATGTCCACATCGCTGTGGCAGGAGAGGATATGGTTGCGGTTAGAAGTGCGCATTTAAATACGGCGGGCGAATTTGCCCTCGACCAGTGGATCGCCAGTTTAAGTATCAACAATCCGCAATCCTGTCAGCGACTGGCGGATGCGTGGCGCTACTGTGAAGCCGAAACGCACAACCATCCTGATCAAGCTCTGCTGCTGTGGCGCGGTATTGAGATGGTGGAAATTCTCACCATGCTCAGCATGGACATCGACAGCCTGCGCGCGGCGCTGCTGTTCCCGCTCGCCAACGCCGATGTGGTGAGCGAAGAGGATCTCGAAAAAGCCTTTGGCAAAGAGATTGTGATGTTGGTGCATGGCGTGCGCGACATGGATGCCATTCGTCAGCTGAAAGCGATTCACAACGATTCGATGGCCTCCGAGCAGGTGGATAACGTGCGCCGCATGCTGCTGGCGATGGTGGAAGATTTCCGCTGCGTGGTTATCAAGCTGGCGGAACGTATCGCTCACCTGCGTGAAATGAAAGACGCGCCAGAAGATGAGCGCGTGCTCGCAGCGAAAGAGAGCACCAATATCTACGCGCCGCTGGCCAACCGTCTTGGTATCGGCCAGCTCAAATGGGAGCTGGAAGATTACTGCTTCCGCTATCTGCACCCCGATGAATACAAGCGCATCGCTAAGTTGCTGCACGAACGCCGCATCGATCGCGAAGGCTATATCGAAAGCTTCGTCGCCAACCTGCGCGCCGAGATGCAGAAAGAGGGCGTGCGTGCCGAAGTGTATGGCCGTCCAAAACACATCTACAGCATCTGGCGCAAGATGCAGAAGAAGTCATTAGCGTTCGATGAGCTGTTTGACGTGCGCGCGGTGCGCATCGTGGCTGAACGCTTGCAGGATTGCTACGGCGCGCTTGGTACGGTACATACGCTGTTTCGCCATCTGCCGAGTGAGTTTGACGACTACGTTGCCAATCCCAAGCCCAACGGCTATCAATCGATTCATACTGTGGTGCTCGGTCCGCAGGGCAAAACGGTGGAAATCCAGATTCGTACGCGCCAGATGCACGAAGACGCCGAGCTGGGCGTCGCCGCACACTGGAAGTACAAAGAAGGTCCAACTTCCAGCAATGCGCGCGGTGCGGCAGGACATGAAGGACGCATCGCATGGTTGCGTAAGCTGATTACCTGGCAGGAAGAGATGGCCGATTCCGGCGAGATGCTGGAAGAGGTGCGCAGTCAGGTGTTCGACGATCGCGTGTATGTGTTTACCCCGAAAGGCGACGTGGTCGATCTGCCGGCGGGTTCAACTCCGCTCGACTTCGCTTATCACATTCACAGCGATATCGGCCATCGCTGCATTGGCGCCAAAATCAGCGGGCGCATCGTGCCGTTTACCTATCAGTTGCAGATGGGCGATCAGATTGAAGTGATCACCCAGAAGCAGCCAAACCCAAGCCGCGACTGGCTGAACCCGAATCTCGGCTATATCACCACCAGCCGCGGGCGCTCGAAAATTCACGCCTGGTTCCGTAAGCAGGATCGCGACAAAAATATTATTGCTGGCCGTCAGATTCTCGAAAACGAGCTGAATCAGATGGATATCAGCATGCGCGAAGCGGAGAAACTGCTGCTGCCGCGCTACAACGTCAGTTCGCAGGATGAGCTGCTGGCGATGATTGGCGGCGGCGATATTCGCCTCAATCAGATGGTAAATTTCCTGCAAGGCAAGCTCAACAAGCCGAGCGCCGAAGAGGAAGATCGCGAGGCGCTGCGCCTGCTGACGCAAAAGTCACATGCACCTTCAGCGCGTAAAGAGAGCGGTCGCGTGGTGGTGGAAGGTGTGGGCAATCTGCTGCACCACATCGCCCGTTGCTGCCAGCCGATTCCTGGCGACGATATCGTGGGCTTTATCACCCAGGGGCGCGGCATCTCGATTCACCGCGCCGACTGCGACCAGTTAACCGAGCTGATTTCGCACGCACCGGAACGTATCGTTGATGCGGTGTGGGGCGAGGATTACTCCAGCGGCTACTCGCTGGTGGTGCGCGTCACCGCCAACGATCGTAGCGGCTTGCTGCGCGATATCACCACCATTCTGGCTAACGAAAAGGTCAACGTGCTCGGCGTCTCAAGCCGTAGCGACACCAAAAAACAGCTGGCGACCATTGATATGGATATTGAGATTTACAACCAGCAAGTGCTTGGCCGCGTGCTGGCACGTCTCAATCAGGTGCCGGACATTATCGACGCGCGCCGTTTGCATTGATTTCCAGGTCGGCATAAATGCCGACCTGACAAATTACGCCGTAGGGTCGCCATTCATGGCGACCTTTTTACATATCAGCCTCAAAGGATCCTCTCATGACGCCCTTAAACCGCCTGCTCAACATCATGCAAACCTTGCGCGACCCGGAGCGCGGCTGCCCGTGGGATCGTCAGCAAACCTTCGCCTCGATCGCGCCTTACACACTGGAAGAAACCTACGAAGTGATTGATGCCATTCAGCGCGAAGATTTTGCCGATCTGCGCGGTGAACTTGGCGATCTGCTGTTTCAGGTGGTGTTCTACGCACAGATGGCAGATGAGCAGCAGCGCTTCAACTTTGACGACGTCTGCAACGCCATCAGTGACAAACTTGAGCGCCGTCATCCACACATTTTTGGTGATGTTCAGGCCGAAACCAGCGAAGAAGTGCTGAAAAACTGGGAAGCGATCAAACACAGCGAGCGCGCGGAAAAATCGCAGCACTCTGCATTAGATGACATCCCCAAAGCGCTGCCGGCATTGATGCGCGCACACAAAATTCAGAAGCGTTGCAGCACGGTGGGCTTCGACTGGAATAATCTCGGTCCGGTGCTGGATAAAGTGCATGAAGAGATCGACGAAGTGATGCACGAAGCGCAGCAAGCGGTGGTGGATAACGACAAGCTGGAAGAGGAGATCGGTGATTTGCTGTTCGCTACCGTCAATTTATCACGCCATTTAGGCAGCAAAGCGGAAGTCGCGTTGCAGAAAGCCAACGATAAGTTTGAGCGCCGTTTCCGTCAGGTTGAAGCCATTATCGCCTCACAAGGTTTAGCGATGAGCGATGCCACCCTGGATCAAATGGAAGAGGCCTGGCAGCAGGTGAAAGTGTTGGAGAACAAGTAGTAAGCAAAACTGACGATTATTCCAGCACTGCGCATAAATTCGCCGCTTGAGCTTACTCGATTCAGCCTTGCGGTGACTTTGTGACGTACATCAACATTTCGCACCATGCTATCCGCTATGTTACCGGCTTACCTGTGGAGGACGATGGTGTGATTCATCAATTGTGGCTTAAGACGACTTCAAGTATACTATTTTCCCGTCTTGGTTATTCCACCGTCTTTAAACCTAAACTCTCAGGTTCAGCATGACAACGAATTATATTTTTGTGACCGGCGGGGTCGTTTCCTCTCTGGGCAAAGGCATTGCCGCAGCCTCCCTCGCAGCTATCCTTGAAGCACGTGGTCTGAATGTGACCATCATGAAACTCGATCCGTACATCAACGTCGATCCGGGTACCATGAGCCCAACGCAGCACGGTGAAGTATTTGTTACCGATGATGGGGCCGAAACCGATCTGGATTTAGGTCACTACGAGCGCTTCATCCGCACTAAAATGTCGCGCCGCAACAACTTTACTACCGGTCGTATCTACTCAGAAGTGCTGCGCAAAGAGCGTCGCGGTGACTATCTGGGCGCCACGATTCAGGTTATCCCACACATCACCAACGCCATCAAAGAGCGCATCATTGAAGGCGGCGAAGGTCATGACGTCGTTCTGGTTGAGATCGGCGGTACCGTGGGTGATATCGAATCTCTGCCGTTCCTCGAAGCGATTCGCCAGATGGCGGTCGATGTCGGTCGTGAACACACCATGTATATGCACCTGACGCTGGTGCCGTATATGGCGGCCGCAGGCGAAGTGAAAACCAAGCCAACCCAGCATTCAGTGAAAGAGCTGCTGTCGATCGGGATTCAGCCAGACGTGCTGATCTGCCGTTCTGACCGCGCTGTGCCTGCGAACGAACGCGCTAAAATCGCGCTGTTCTGTAACGTGCCAGAAAAAGCGGTTATTTCCCTGAAAGATGTGGATTCCATCTACAAGATTCCAGGCATGCTGAAATCGCAAGGTCTGGATGATTACATCTGCAAGCGTTTCAATCTGAACGCGCCGGAAGCGAACCTGGCCGAATGGGAACAGGTGATTTACGAAGAAGCCAATCCGGGCGGCGAAGTGACCATCGGTATGGTCGGCAAATATGTCGAACTGCCGGATGCG
Organism: Pantoea sp. CTOTU49201; assembly: GCF_032054795.1. Lineage (NCBI taxonomy): Bacteria > Pseudomonadati > Pseudomonadota > Gammaproteobacteria > Enterobacterales > Erwiniaceae > Pantoea > Pantoea sp. CTOTU49201. Next base: position 1,854 of record NZ_DAMBSA010000231.1, on the reverse strand, counting down.
TACAAGTCAGTGATTGAAGCGTTGAAACACGGCGGCCTGAAAAATCGCGTTACCGTGAATATCAAACTGATCGACTCGCAGGATGTTGAAACGCGCGGTGTCGAATTACTGAAAGATCTTGATGCTATTCTAATCCCTGGCGGCTTCGGCTACCGCGGTGTGGAAGGCAAAATGATGACGGCGCAATACGCCCGTGAGAACAACGTGCCTTACCTGGGAATTTGCCTGGGCATGCAGGTTGCGCTGATGGAATTTGCCCGCAACGTTGCCGGTATGGAAGGCGCGAACTCTACGGAATTTGTGCCAGACTGTAAGTATCCGGTGGTTGCGCTTATCACCGAATGGCGTGACGAAGAGGGCAACGTTGAGCAGCGTACTGAGCAGAGCGATCTGGGCGGCACCATGCGTCTGGGCAGCCAGCAGTGCCAGTTGACGCCGGAAAGCAAAGTGCGTCAGTTGTACGGTTCTGAAATCATTACCGAGCGTCACCGTCATCGTTACGAAGTAAACAATATGTTGCTGAAGCCGATTGAAGCGGCGGGTCTGCATATTGCCGGTCGTTCTGGCGACGATCAGCTGGTTGAGATCATTGAGATCCCGAACCACCCGTGGTTTGTTGCCTGTCAGTTCCACCCGGAATTCACGTCGACCCCACGCGATGGTCATCCGCTGTTCGCTGGCTTTGTGAAAGCCGCGCAGGAACACCAGAAGCGTTTAGCGAAGTAAGTTTCACGAACAGCGCGCGAACTTTTCGCGCGTTGTTTGTCTTAGGATTGACTAACTTGTACTGAGGAAAATCGAATGTCCAAAATCGTAAAAGTCATCGGTCGCGAAATCATCGACTCCCGTGGCAACCCAACTGTAGAAGCAGAAGTGCATCTGGAAGGCGGTTTCGTTGGTCTGGCTGCTGCGCCATCAGGTGCATCAACCGGTTCTCGCGAAGCACTGGAGCTGCGTGACGGTGACAAATCTCGTTTCCTGGGCAAAGGCGTAACCAAAGCGGTTGCGGCTGTTAACGGTCCAATCGCTAACGCGGTAACCGGTAAAGATGCCAAAGACCAGGCGAACATCGATAAGATCATGATCGAGCTGGACGGTACTGAGAACAAATCTAACTTCGGTGCTAACGCCATTCTGGCGGTTTCACTGGCTGCTGCTAAAGCTGCTGCTGCCTCTAAAGGCCTGCCGCTGTACGCACACATCGCTGAACTGAACGGCACCCCAGGCAAATACTCTATGCCGCTGCCAATGATGAACATCATCAACGGTGGTGAGCACGCCGACAACAACGTCGACATCCAGGAATTCATGATTCAGCCAGTTGGCGCGCCAACCCTGAAAGAAGCAATTCGTATGGGTTCTGAAGTCTTCCATCACCTGGCGAAAGTGCTGAAGTCGAAAGGCATGAGCACTGCTGTAGGTGACGAAGGTGGCTACGCGCCAAACCTGGGTTCTAACGCCGAAGCGCTGGCTGTTATCGCTGAAGCGGTAAAAGCAGCAGGCTACGAGCTGGGCAAAGACATCACCCTGGCGATGGACTGCGCAGCATCTGAATTCTACAAAGACGGCAAATATGTGCTGGCTGGCGAAGGCAACAAAGCCTTCACTTCAGAAGAGTTCACGCACTTCCTGGAAGATCTGGCTAATCAGTATCCAATCGTCTCTATCGAAGATGGTCTGGACGAATCTGACTGGGAAGGCTGGTCTTACCTGACTTCTATCCTTGGCGACAAGATCCAGTTGGTGGGTGATGACCTGTTCGTTACGAATCCTAAGATTCTTCAACGTGGTATCAACGAGAAAGTAGGTAACTCAATCCTGATCAAGTACAACCAGATCGGTACATTGACTGAA
>NZ_DAMBSA010000230.1:0-7575 GCF_032054795.1 Pantoea sp. CTOTU49201 | reverse complement strand
CTTTTAGCTGCGCGGTGCGTTCGGCGTCGAGTAATTTGTGGTTCAGATGGATCGACACGCAATCCAGACGTGAAGTCAGCGCCTGCCAATCGTCGTGCCACTCATCCAGCAGCAAACCGCGTGGCAGTTCCGGCGCCGCTTCCATTGCCGCTTCCAGCGCGGCGTAAGAGAACGAGGAGAGCAGCGGTGCGGTTTGTCCTTGCCACAGTTCGCGTGCGGCCAGCGCCACATTGCGGCCGGTTTCCACATCCTGCCCTGTAGTGGGTTTGATCTCGATATTCGCCATCATCTGATGCTGGCGGCAACGCTCGGCCACTTCGCTCAGCAACGCCAGCGGTTCGCCTTCGTAATCGCGGCTAAACCAGCCGCCGGCATCCAGCTGTGACAGCTTATGCCACGACAGCGCGCCCGCCACGCCCCAACCGTTGCTGGTGCGATCCAGCGTGTCGTCGTGCAGCAGGAAAATCTGCTTATCTTCCGACAGCTTGGCATCAAACTCGATCATGGTGTGACCGTGCTGCGCGCCGACATCAATCGCCGCGAGGGTATTTTCCGGGGCCAGTTTGCCGCCGCCGCGATGCGCGACAATGTGCGGATAAGGCCAGTTGTGTTGACTCATTCCAGACGCTTTCCATAGGTTGAATCGAAGAAGTGTAACGCATCTGACGGCAGATGCAGCCACAAGGTGCTGCCCGCCTGCGGGCGCTCGCTGTGCGGCAAACGTACCACCATGCGCGCATTACCGATGCGGCCGTGCGCCAGATTATCCGCGCCGAGCATCTCCAGCGTCTCCACCACCAGCGGAATGCCGCCCGCGTCGCGGCTGCTGAGCTTGATGTGCTCGGGACGGATGCCGAGTGTCAGCGGGCGATTGGCCCATTTGGCTTTGCTTTCGCCCAATAGCAAGCTGTTGAGCGCATCCAGCGTGAAACGCGTGCCGTCGCTGCTGATTTGTCCCGGCAGCAAATTCATGGCGGGCGCACCGATAAATGAGGCAACAAACTGGCTGGCCGGACGCTCGTACACTTCCACTGGCGTGCCCACCTGCTCCACCACGCCTTTGTTCATGACCATCACGCGCTGCGCCAGCGTCATCGCTTCCACCTGATCGTGCGTCACGTAGATGCTGGTGGTTTTCAGGCGACGATGCAGCTGTTGCAGCTCAAGGCGCATCTGCACGCGCAAGCGCGCATCCAGATTCGACAGCGGCTCATCAAACAGGAAGACCGCCGGTTCGCGTACGATGGCACGTCCCATCGCCACGCGCTGACGCTGTCCGCCCGACAACTCGCGCGGGCGGCGATGCAGCAGATGATCCAGCTCGAGGCTGCGCGCCGCTTCCATTACGCGTTGATCGATCTGCACTTTGCCCATGCCGCGAATTTTCAGGCCATACGCCATGTTTTCGCCCACCGTCATATGCGGATAGAGCGCGTAGTTCTGGAACACCATGGCGATGCCGCGATCTTTCGGTTCCATGTTGGTGACGCGTTTGTCGTCGATATAAATATCGCCCGACGAAACGCGCTCAAGGCCCGCCACCATGCGCAGCAGCGTCGATTTACCGCAGCCGGAAGGGCCGACCATCACCATAAATTCGCCATCGTTAATGGTGATATTCAGTGGCTGAATGATCTGATTTTTTCCGTCGTACGATTTGGTAACGGTCTGAAGGGTTACGCCTGCCATTTATTTATCACTCTCTACCAGGCCACGCACAAACGCACGTTGCATCACGAGTACCACCACCACCGGTGGAATCAGGGTTAATAACATTGCCGCCATCACTTCATTCCACTGCGTCGGGCCGCCGCTGCTGTTGATCATGCTTTTCACTCCGGCGACGGCGGTGCTGAGGCTGGCATCGTTGATGATCAGCAGCGGCCACAGATATTGGTTCCAGCCGTAGATAAAGGTGATCACGAAGAGCGCGGCGAGATTGGTTTTGGACAGCGGTAGCACGATGTCCCAGAAGAAGCGCATCGGGCTGGCACCGTCGATACGTGCCGCTTCAATCAGCTCGTCCGGCAGCGACATAAAGAACTGACGGAACAGGAAAGTGGCGGTCGCCGACGCCATCAGCGGCAGCGTTAAGCCGCTATAGCTGTCGAGCATATTCAGCGTCGAGATCACTTCCACCGTCGGGAAAATACGCACTTCCACCGGTAGCATCAGGGTGATGAAAATCAGCCAGAAAAACAGCGAGCGCAGCGGGAAGCGGAACCACACCAGCGCGAAGGCGGAGAGCATCGAGACGCTGATTTTGCCGATGGTGATGCCGAGCGCCATCAGCAGGCTGTTGAGCATCATCATGCCAAACGCCGGACCGCTGCCATTCACGCCGTGCGTCCAGATGCGCGAGATGTTCTCCCACAAATGCGTGCCCGGCAGCAGCGTCATCGGCACCTGATACACCGCCTCGTTATCCAGCGTCGCCGCGACAAAAGCGATGTAGAGCGGGAACAGAATGGTCAGCACGCCCAGCACCAGCAAGGTATGGCTGAAGATATCCAGCCCGCGTCGATTCTCAATCATTGGTATTGCACCTTACGCTCGACAAAGCGGAATTGCAGGATAGTCAGGCCAATCACCAGCAGCATCAGCACCACCGATTGCGCGGCGGAGGAAGAGAGATCCAGCCCGGTGAAGCCTTCGCGATAAATTTTGTAGATCAGCGTGGTGGTGGCCTGCACCGGACCACCGCCGGTGGCGGCATCGATCACCGGGAAGGTATCGAAGAAGGCGTACACCAGATTGACCACCAGCAGGAAAAAGCTCACCGGCGTGATCAGCGGCAGGGACAAATTGAAGAAGCGACGCACCGGACCGGCGCCATCGATCGCCGCCGCTTCCACCAGCGATTTGGGAATCGACTGCAGTGCGGCGAAGAAAAACAGGAAGTTGTAGCTCATTTGCTGCCAGATCGACGCTAATACAATCAGGAACATCGCCTGACCGCTGTTTTGCGCGTAGTTCCAGTTGTAGCCCATTTGGTTCAGCAAATGGCTGAACAAACCGAGGCCCGGATTAAACAGGAACATCCACAGCACCGCCGCAACCACTGGCGCTACCGCGTACGGCAGCAGCAGCAAGGTTTGGTAAAGCTTGCGCAGGCGAATTACGTAATCGACCAGCGCTGCCAGCAGCAGGGAAAAGGTCATGCCGCAAATCGTCACCAGCGCACTGAACTCAATGGTGGTCCAGAAGGACGCCAGATAGTATTCGTCGCTGAACAGGCGTTTAAAGTTCGCCAGCCCAACGAAGGTGCTGGAGATGCCAAAAGGATCAATGCTTTGCAGCGAATACCACAAGGCTTCACCGGCTGGCCACAGGAAGAAGATGGCCGTAATCACCAGTTGCGGCAGCAGCAGCAAATAGGGCAGAAAACGGGAGCGAAATACCGGGCGCGATGAGGACATAGCAGGCTCAATCAAAGAGAAAAATCGGGGCGAACGCCAGGCGTCGGCCCCGAGATAACAGCATTACTTCACTTGCTGCTCAAAACGGCGCAGCAGTTCGTTACCGCGTTTCACAGCGTTATCCAGCGCAGCTTGCGGCGCCTGTTTGCCAGTCCACACGCCTTCCAGCTCTTCGTCCACGATGGTACGAATCTGCGGCATGTTGCCCAGACGCATGCCTTTGGTGAACGGCAGCGGATCTTTGTTCAGCATCTGACGCGTGGCGATGTCTGCACCTGGGTTCTTGTCATAGAAGCCCTGTTGCTTGGTCAGCTCATACGCGGCGGTAGTGATCGGCAGATAACCGGTTTTCTGGTGCCATTCGGCAGCGATTTCCGGCTGGGCGAGGAACTTCATGAACTCCGCCGCGCCTTTATAGGTGTTGGCATCTTTGCCTTTCATCACCCACAGGCTCGCGCCGCCAATGATGGCGTTCTGCGGTGCGTTCGGAACGGTTTCATCGTACGGCATCATGCCCACGCCGAAGTTAAATTTGGCGTAGTGTTTGATGTCGGCCAGCGAACCGGAAGACGCGGTGGTGATGCCGCAATCGCCGTTATAGAACTTGGCGGTAGATTCATCTTTGCGACCGAAGTAGGTGAAATCACCCTTCTTGTTCATCGCTTCCAGCATTTCGATGTGGCGCACCTGCACCGGCTTGTTGAATTCCAGTACCGCATCAGTACCGTCAAAGCCGTTGTTTTTGGTGGCGACCGGCAGCGCATGCCAGGCGCTGAAGTTTTCAATCTGAATCCAGCCCTGCCAGCCGCTGGCGTAACCACAGGTCAGGCCGGCTTTACGCAGCGCTTCAGCGTCTTTCGCCAGCTCCTGCCAGGTTTTCGGTGGCTGATCCGGGTTCAGACCGGCTTTCTTGAACGCGTCTTTGTTGTAGTACAGCACCGGCGTGGAGCTGTTGAACGGCTGAGAGATCAGCTGGCCTTTGCTGTCGCTGTAGTAACCGGCAACGGCTGGCACGAACTGCTTCGGATCCATCTGTACGCCAGCGTCTTTAAACACCTGGTTGACCGGGACGATAGCTTTTGACGCCATCATGGTCGCCGTACCGACTTCATACACCTGCAGCAGTGCAGGCGCTTTACCGGAGCGCACCGCCGCGATACCCGCCGCTAAGCTCTGCTCGTAGTTGCCTTTGTAAGTCGGAACGATTTTGTAATCGGGATGAGCCTGGTTAAAACGTTGTGCCAGAGAATCAACTTCTTTGCCTAACTCGCCTTCCATTGAGTGCCAGAAAGGGATCTCAGTTGCAGCCAGCGCATTACCGCTGAGCGCCAGACCGAGCAGTACACTCATCAGGCGGGGACGAAGCGTAAAAGCGGACATAAGGTTTTTCCTGTGCTGTTAAGTACGCGCGAATTCGCGCATTTTTTAGTTCGCGACGTAACATGACACGGGGAAATGACGGATTAATAACAGGTTTATGACGGGGATGTGACAGATAGGTTTTGTTCGATTGGGGTTTAGGACGGGGCAATTGAGCTGCTAAGGTAAAGGTCGCCATAAATGGCGACCCTACGCGATTTTGTAGGGTCGGCATTCATGCCGACCGCCGGTTACGCGCCGAGGTACGCGCTTCTAACCGCTTCGTTGGAAAGCAACGCTTCGCCGCTATCCTCCAGCACTACATGACCGTTTTCGAGCACATAACCCCGATCCGCCAGCTTCAGCGCCTGGTTGGCGTTCTGCTCGACGAGGAAGATGGTCATGCCCTCTTTACGCAACTGCTCGATGGTGTCGAAGATCTGCTGAATGATAATCGGCGCCAAACCCAGCGACGGCTCATCCAACAACAGTAAACGCGGCTGGCTCATCAACGCGCGACCAATCGCCAGCATCTGCTGCTCACCGCCGGACATGGTGCCCGCGCGCTGCGCTTTACGTTCTGCCAGGCGAGAAAACAGCTGATACACGCGATCGATGCGCTCCAGATACTGCTGACGCGTGGCAAAGAAGCCGCCCATCGCCAGGTTCTCTTCCACCGTCATGCGCGAAAACACGCGACGGCCTTCTGGCACAATCGCAATCGCTTCACGCATGATTTTCGCGGTTTGCCAGTCAGTGATCTCTTTACCATCAAAGGTGATGTTACCGCTGGTGGCGCGCGGTTCGCCGCACAAGGTGCCGAGCAGCGTGGTTTTACCCGCGCCGTTGGCACCGATCAGCGTGACGATCTCACCCTGATTGATGTGCAGATTAATGTTGTGCAGCGCCTGAATCGGACCGTAATGGGCGCTGACATTCTGCAAAGTTAAAATCGGGTTTGCCATGTTACGCCTCACCTAAATAAGCACGGATCACATCCGGATTGTTACGCACCTGTTCCGGCGTGCCGTTAGCCAGCGGCGTTCCCTGATTCACCACGTAAATGCGGTCAGAAATTCCCATCACCAGCTTCATATCGTGTTCAATCAGCAACACGGAAACCTTGTGCTCACCGCGCAGTTCGGCGATCAGCTCATCGAGTTCGTGCGTTTCTCGCGGGTTAAGACCGGCCGCCGGTTCATCCAGCATCAGGATTTCCGGGCGCGTCACCATGCAGCGCGCAATCTCCAGACGACGCTGCTGACCATACGCGAGGTTGCCCGCCTGCCGGTTCGCCAGATCCAGCAGACCGATGCGGTCCAGCCAGGTGGCTGCGCGATCCAGCGCTTCGCTCTCACCGCGACGGAAAGCCGGGGTTTTGAATAGGCCGGAGAACACGCCGCTTTTCAGGTGCTGATGCTGAGCCACCAGCAGGTTTTCAATCACCGTCATTTCACGGAACAGACGCACATGCTGGAAAGTACGCACGATGCCCATGCGCGCAATCTTCTGGCCTGGCAAACCTTGCAGCTGCTGATCGCGCAGTTTGATGGTTCCGCCGGTCGGTTTGTAGAAACCGGTCAGACAGTTGAACACCGTGGTTTTACCGGCACCGTTCGGGCCGATCAGCGAAACAATTTCCTGTGGATGCAGCTCAAGCGCCACATTGTTGACGGCTAACAGGCCGCCGAAGCGCATCATCAGGCCTTCAACGGCTAATAAAGGCTGACTCATGCCTGCTCTCCTTGTTTACTGCTTTTCAACTTCAGATGCGGACGCTTCATCGGCAGCAGACCTTGTGGACGCCAGATCATCATCAGCACCATCAAGCCGCCGAGCACCAGCATGCTGTACTCGTTCAAATCACGCATCAGCTCGCGCGATACTACCAGCAGAATCGCCGCGAGGATCACCGCCAGTTGCGAACCCATGCCGCCCAACACCACAATCGCCAGCACAAAGGCCGATTCGACGAAGGTGAAGGATTCTGGGCTGACGAAGCCCTGACGCGCCGCGAACAACGTGCCCGCAAAACCGGCGAACACGGCGCTGATGGTGAAAGCCGTCAGCTTGATGCGCGTCGGGCTCAGGCCGAGCGAACGGCAGGCGATCTCATCTTCACGCAGCGCTTCCCACGCGCGGCCCAGCGGCATACGCAGCAAACGGTTGATCACAAACAGCGTCAGCACCACCAGCAGCAGCGCCACCAGATAGAGGAAAATCACGCGGTCGCTAGGATCGTATTTCAGGCCGAAGAAGTCATGGAAAGTGCTCCAGCCGCCTTCGCTGACGCGGCGGCCAAACTCCAGACCAAACAGGCTTGGCTTGGGAATCTGCGCGATGCCGTTTGGTCCGCCGGTGATCGCGGTGTTGTTCAGCAGCAGGATACGCACGATTTCACCGAAACCGAGCGTGACGATCGCCAGATAGTCTCCGCGCAAGCGCAGCACCGGGAAGCCGAGCATCAGGCCAAACGCACCGGCGACTAAACCGGCCAGCGGCAGACTTTCCCAGAAACCAAAGCCGTAATAGTGATTCAGCAACGCGAAGGTATAAGCGCCGATGGCGTAGAAACCGCCGTAGCCCAGCACCAGCAGACCAGATAAACCCACCACCACGTTCAACCCGAGCCCGAGCATCACGTAGATCAGCGTCAGCGTGGCAATATCCACGCTGCCGCGCGAGACCAGAAACGGCCAAATGACGGCGGCGGCAATCACCAGCGCCATCAACAGCTTCTGCTTTGGCGTCGATCCATCAAAGCCCGGCAGGACAAAACCTTTGCCGCTGCGCTTGA
>NZ_DAMBSA010000229.1:6379-7608 GCF_032054795.1 Pantoea sp. CTOTU49201 | reverse complement strand
CACCGGGTTAACGATGATGGCGTCAACGCCCTGACCAATGAAGTTCTGCACCTGCTGAAGCTGCTGTGCCACGTCGCCCTTAGCGTCTTCAACCTGGCCCTTAATGTTGTCTTTTTGCATCTCTTTCTGCATCGCGGTGCGCAGAATGGTGAGGAAGTTGTCATCAAACAGCGCCATAGAAACGCCAACCTGAAGGTCTTTTGCCATCACTGCGGCAGGTAACATGCAAACTAACAGGGAAGTTAATAACGCTTTTTTGAATTTCATAGGTAACCCTTCTTATTCGTTAACATGCTCAGGTTGGCTGATACCGCGAATGAAAAATATCTTTTACATTCACTCAACGTCGCTGGCGTTTTTTTTGTGGTTGTAGAGGTAAGGCTTCTGGTCTAACGCTATCGGTTTACTGCATCATTTCTGTGTAACTCACTACTTATCAGCCAGTTATTTTCGAAATGCCATTTCAGATGAATGAAGTCGTTTCGCAGGTGATGATAAGCAGTTCATTTATTTCATCCGATTGACATTTGAAACTTTCATCATAAAAGCACTGAAATGATTGTTTTAAAATCGGCAAATAACAAAACTTTGACATGCCTCTAACATCTCAAAGGAATTGCGTTTAAAGTGAGATCTTGCTGGCAGTTTAGAATCTGATCATTCAAGGCAGAAAAGCAGCATTCCGCTGCTTTTACGCGCACTTAAACCAAAAGTGTGCAGTCGGGCTTTGACAACGGGGATCGGCATCGCTAATATGCGCCTCGTTCACACGATTCCTCTGTAGTTCAGTCGGTAGAACGGCGGACTGTTAATCCGTATGTCACTGGTTCGAGTCCAGTCAGAGGAGCCAAATTTAGAAAGCCCGCTCAGGGAAACCTGAGCGGGCTTTTGTGTATTTAGGGTTTTGTTAGGTCGCCATAAATGGCGCCCCTACAGTTCCGGTGCATTTCGTAGGGTCGCCATTAATGGCGACCTGGTTACTACCTGCCGCTACGCCAACGCAGCCAGCTCCAAACTGCTGCGGAAATCGTTGCCGACATAATCGCTATCGATCAGCTGGCGGCGCCGCAGTTCTGGCAACAAGCCGTTGAGCAGCAAATCCTGTTGATCGGGCTGGCCGAGTCCATGCAGTGAAATCACATCCAGCACCCCAGCGCGGTAGCGCTGTTCAATGGCATCGGCCAAAGTTACTGGCGTACCGGCGACAAACCAGTGGCCGGTCTCTTCGG